>JBEPWW010000007.1:0-19081 GCA_041642215.1 Salinimicrobium sp.
TTTCCAATATCGCTACATGTCCCTTTTTTACTACTAACTTCTTACCCGTTCAAGAATCAGTCACAAAAAATTACGCTGATCTCGATTCTTTTGTTATTCTCATGTGTATAAATGGAGAAGGGAGCGTTTCTACACAAAATGGAACCGAAGGTATCAGGAAAGGAGAAACTCTCTTTATTCCGGCTCTGGTTGACGAAATAACTATTTCTGGAAAGCAATGTGAGCTTCTTGAAATTTATATTGATCAAAAGCCCTGGGGGAACCAAAAAAGAATATTCCAGAAATAGGATTCTTGTACTAATGATGTGCTAATTCTTTGCAGACGCAATATATTATATGTAATTTTCTGTATATCAATGTTTTACAGATAAAATTACAGGCGTATGGAGGAATTTTACCATCAGAAATTTGAAACTCCTGCTTTTAAAAGACCTGTGGAGCCGGAATTCAAAATTCTACGTAAGGAGGTCAATAAGATCGTTAAACAGAATTCCCGAAAGCTGGAACATATCATTAGGATAAAGATCATCCTTTTTCCGGCTTTGTATGTTGTGACCTATGGTTTACTCTTAACAGCCGGTGGTAACCCTGTTATTTTTTACACTGCTTATTTCCTGCTGGGAGTTTTTTTGTTGTTGAATTTTTTAAACCTGATCCATGATGCGGTACATGGTGTCCTGTTCAGGAGAAATGAGCGCTGGAATAAGCTTTACCTGTACTTTTTTGACCTCCTGGGAGCTAACAGCTATATTTGGAAAATACGTCATATAAAATTACACCATATGTTCCCTAATATCAGGAACTGGGACAGTGATTTTGAGCACAGTCCGCTGGTACGGGTATTTCCTGAGAGTCCTGCAAGAAAGATCCATCGATACCAGCACATTTATCTTCCTTTTCTTTACCCTTTTTACCTGTTCAACTGGTTGCTGATTCGGGATTTTAAGGATTTTTTTCAGAAAGATCGTATTGTCCGGAAGGTTACGAAAATACCACGCAGGGAGTATCTAAAATTGTTTTTGTTTAAGGCACTATTTTTTAGCTATATCCTGATCATCCCTAAATTTGTTCTGGGGGTCAGCTGGTGGATGGTCCTGGGTGGTTTTCTGGTTATGATGTTCACGGCCAGTGTTCTTTCGCTGGTGGTGCTGCTTTCGCCCCATGCCAATGTAGACAGCAACTTCCCTGAACCGGATGAGTCAGGTAATATAACCAATACCTGGTTTCTACACCAGCTTATTTGTACCAATGATGTCTCTAATAATAATTTTTTTATACGATTCTTTATGGGGAGCTTTAATTATCACATCGCCCATCATCTGTTTCCAGATATTCATCACAGCCTGTATCCCAAAGTTACAGAGGTTCTGGAAAAATTCTGTAGGGAACATGATCTGCCGTATCGCAAACAAAGCCTTACAAGATCCCTGCTCAATCATTATTTGCTGCTCAAGAAAAATGCTTTTACAGAGAATATTTTCGAAGAAACCATGTGAACCATGGAAGGAGTAAATAAAAAAAGCCTGTGAAAACTTAATTTCACAGGCTCCTGTCTTTTTTTGGATCTTACTTAATATTTCGCGGGAACTCCCTGTTCCGGGTGCGTTCTAATGATGAAATCGCGAATGTCATCATTGGCGTTGCGTAAATCTTCGCTTCGCAGGTACATCATATGTCCCGAGCGATATCCTTTAAAGCTTAAACGATCTTTCATTTTTCCGCTTGGATCAAGTTGCCACATGGTATATTTGGCATTGAAATAGGTCGTGGCCCCATCAAAATAACCACTCTGGATGAGAACGTCCAGATTCGGGTTCTGCGCCATGGCCTGTCTCAGGTTTTCACCGGTATTATTTCCAGAACGGTCCCATGGATGAACAGGTCCAAACATATAATACGTAAGATCTGTCTTGAAGTTAAGTTCCTGGTTTAGGTAATAGTTAATGGCCGGAGTAAAGGAATGTAACCAGGAGGTCAATTCTGAGTTATAGTCTGGGGAATCTCCGGCTTCCCTGCGATCCAGGCCTAAATACCTTGAATCAAGACGTCCCACCGTAGTGCCTCCTTTTTCCCTTAGGAGCTCTTTCCAGAAATACCTAAAAGGAACTTCAAGATTGTTCTGAAGAATAGCCTTTTCTGAAATTCCGGAATAATAAGACATTTCAGAAGCGATCTTTTCGCGCTCTTCCAGTTCCATAAAGCCGCCTTTGACCAGTGCCGGTAACAGGTTATTAATGGCATATTCTTCTACCTCTGGCAATAGTTCCTCAAGATCTTTTTTCTGCAACTCCTCTGGCAGGGCATCATGATACCAGGCTGCAGCAGCGAAGTAGGGGAGTCGGTTGGCTACTTCCACCGGGCCGCCGCGATCGATACCTATATCTGTAGGGGAAACAAGGATCACCCCATTTAAATACATCCACTGGCTATTTTGTAGTTCAAGGGCAAGACCAGACACCCTGGTGGTCCCATAACTTTCTCCAATAAGATATTTAGGTGATAACCACCTATTATTCCTTGATACAAAGGTGTTGATCCATTTCGCCAGGTATTTTATATCAGCATTTACGCCAAAGAACTGATCCCTGTCCCTCTTTTTTTCTCCACTAGGTTCAATTATCCTGGAATAACCGGTATTGACCGGATTAACATACACGATGTCTGCAACGTCAAGAATGGAATGAGGGTTTTCCTTCACTCCGTATGGCTGTACCGGAAAACCCTCATCATCTATTTCCAGTACGCGCGGGCCGGTATAAGCTATGTGCATCCACACAGAAGCCGAGCCGGGCCCTCCATTAAAGGATATCACTAAAGGCCTGTTCCTGGTATCCTCAATACCGCTTCGCTTGTAGTAGGTGTAAAAGAGGCTGGCTACCGGTTCTCCTTCATCGTTCCATACGGGCTGGGTTCCAGTAGTGGCTGTGTAATCTATTCGTTGTCCTTTGATATTTACCCGGTGAGAAGTACTGACTGTCGTGTCTACCGGGATTTCGACATTCTGACTGTTTACTTCAGTTAGAATAAATATTGAACTGAAGAGTAGTAACGCAAGTTTTTTCATGTTAGATTTTCTGGTTAAAAAGCTAAAAATAAGAATTTATTAACAGAAAATGAATGCAGGCTACTCCCTATCGGTTTATACGGGAAGATCAAAAGACATAGTTCAATCCAATTCCCTGGTAATCAAACCCCATTACCGGGGTGAGGGAGATGTGAGTGTTTTCCTTTTTGTGGATCTCCGGGATGAGGATCCCCGCCATTGCACCAACTCCAAAACCTATAAGACTGTCTGTTATAAAATGTTTTCCTGACTTGATACGTAGGTAGCCGACCCAGGTCGGGATCAATGTGGCCGCGGTCCATACATAAGGTGTAGCTCGGGAAGCGGGATTAAAATCATGAAAAACCTTAGCAGCAAAGAAGGTGGCTGCGGCTGTTGCTGCCACGTGGCCGGCGAAAAATGATCGCTGGGCATCATTATCCATGCGTTCCTCGTCAGGCAGAGCAGTGTTGTAGACCAGGGGCCTGCTCCTGTGGATATAACCGGCAGACATGGTGAACAAGGCACCGGTGGTGGCCATGGTTTCTACAAACAAAACCGAAATTTGTTCCGTATCTTCTCGTTGGTTTTCGTCTAGAAGCATCATAATAATGGGTAAGGTAAAGGAACCATAGAAGGGATAATAGCTGAGATTATCTGCCCTCTTGGAAAAATTACCGGCTGCCCACCGATCTACAGTAAAAACATCGTCTTTGGAAAGACTGTTCAGTTGTTCCCGGGTAAGGGGTTCCTTGTTTTTTATAGCGAGGAGGCCCAGGACATTCAAACCAACTCCTGCACCTATCCACGCCCCATCTACCGCCCAGTTGGTTTCATAGGGTGATATTGTTTGAGAATAGGAAGAAAAAGTGGTGCTGAAGAGGAAGAAAAGGGGGAGAAAAATCTTATTCATTCGGCTCTTTTTTTTCAAATCTCTCAGAATTTTTTAATCCTTCCTGAATATTTAACCTATTTATAAGACTTCGAGTGCTGAAAATTTAAGAAATTCAAAAAAAATGAACAGAATTTAGTTTTTATTCAGGAATTAATGGAGTTGATTTCTGCAGTATAATATGTTTAAGTATGAAAATCTATACCCTCCACAGGATTCAAAAGCTTCCCATTTCACGTGACCTGGCGTGGGAATTCTTCTCGAACCCCAAAAACCTGAAGACTATTACACCAGATTATATGGGCTTTGATATACTCTCGGGAGGAGATGAACCCATGTACCCGGGGCAGATTATTCAGTACGCAGTGAGTCCCGTTGCAGGTATCAAAACAAAATGGGTGACTGAAATTACACATGTAAAAGAAAAGGAATATTTTGTTGATGAACAGCGGTTTGGGCCTTATTCCCTATGGCACCATAAACATTTTATTAAGGAGCTTGAAAAAGGGGTGATAGTGGAGGACCTGGTAGATTACAAACTTCCCCTTGGATTCCTGGGTCAAATGGTTCACCCCTGGCTGGTACGGCCTAAGCTGGAAGAGATATTCGGGTACAGGGAAAAAAAATTGACCGAGCTCTTTGGGGAGTATCATGAATGAGCCTGCATTGAACACAATCAAGAAAAAGCAAAAGGCTGGAAATAGAAATATTTCCAGCCTTTTGCTTTTTTATAGTTCTGTAGACCCTATGCTTTTTGAGCCGCTTTTTTTTCCTGATATCCAAAAAGGTTGTGCTCCTTTATCATGGCAGTGGTTTTCTCAGGAAGCATATCTTCCCATCCTTCCTTGCCTTCGTTGATCATTTGCAGCACCTCCCTTGAGTATATGTCCAGGATATTGGGGTCGTAATCTTTTATATCCACCACTTTACCATTGTATTTAAAGAATTTATACAATTCTTTCATGCGCGGATGAACTTTAAGGTTATCACTGGTTGTAATCTCATTGGTTTCTTTGTCCTTCAAGGGATAGAGATAGACCTTCAGGTCTTTAAAGAATAACTTACCAAAGGCTTCAAGGATGCCACCACTTAGATGACGGTAATATTTTTCATCGAAGATGTCAATAAGGTTATTTACACCCATTGCGAGCCCCATTCGCTCTTTTGTGTATCGGGAGAAATATTCCACTACCCGGTAATATTCCTGGAAATTGGAGATCATAACTGTTTGTCCCAGGGAACAAAGAAGTTCAGCCCTGTCCATGAAATCCCTTTCGTCGATCTCTCCTTCGGCCCGAAGGTTGGAAAGGGTGATCTCAAAAATAACCTCAGTATTTTCTTCTGAAACTTTGTTTTCTTTCAGGAATAACTCCAGAGATCTCTTATACATGTCCATATTCACCTTGGTAACCGGGCGGAAACTTCCCCTCAAGGCAAGAATATTCTTTTTGTACAGGATCTTTGCCGGTAAAACATTATTGCCATCTGGAGCGAACATGACCGCTTCTGTCATTCCGTTCTTCACCAGTTGCAGGCTCATCAATCGGTTGTCAACCTTTTCAAAACGTGGCCCTGAAAAATTAATGGTATCGATCTCGATCTGGTCTTTGTCGATGTGGTCGTAAAGATATCGCAGGAGTTTTTTGGGATTGTCATACTTATAATAGGCACCGTAAATAAGGTTTACCCCCAGTGTTCCCAGCGTATTTTGCTGAAGCCTTGCGTCATTTTCATGAAACCGGATATGAAGAATGATCTCGTTGTAATCCTCCTCAGGATGTACCTGGTATCTGATCCCAATCCAGCCATGCCCTTTATATTTTTTTGCAAAATCGATCGTCGCTACGGTATTGGCATAGGTGAAGAACAGTTTGTTAGGGTGCTTTTCACGGGATATTCGCTGTTCAATTAGCGAAGTTTCATGTGTAAGCATTTTTTTCAAGCGTTCTTCAGTAACATAACGTCGATCATCTTCAATTCCATAGATCGCGTCGCTAAAATCTTTATCATAGGCACTCATCGCTTTTGCGATAGTTCCCGAAGCTCCTCCAGCCCTAAAAAAATTACGAACAGTTTCCTGTCCTGCACCTATTTCAGAAAAGGTGCCGTAAATGTTTTCATTAAGGTTAATTCGTAAAGCTTTACTTTTTATTGAAGGGACATTTTCGAATTCGCGATCCCCCATTATAGTTATTGGCATAGCAGTTTTTTTTACAAAAAAAGTAATTTCATGTTGTATTCAAAGGTACTAAAATGCAGGGCCAAACAAAAAAATAATACGTAGTTTTGTGGTAAAATTATACTATTGGAAATCACTTTTTTAGGAACCGGTACTTCCCAGGGTATCCCTGTCATTGGCAGTGATCACCCTGTTTGTTTGAGCAAAAATCCAAAAGACAAACGATTAAGGGTTTCGGTGCTGATCAAACACAAAGACCTCAATTTGGTGATTGATTGCGGCCCCGATTTTCGACAGCAAATGTTGGCCAATAAAATAGATCGCTTGGACGCGATTCTTTATACTCATGAACACAGTGACCACACCCTTGGATTAGACGATATTCGTCCCTTTTTTTTTAAACAGGGGGACATCCCGATATATGCACATTCCAGGGTGATAAAATCCCTGCAAAAACGGTTTGATTATATTTTTAAATCAGAAAATAAATATCCGGGCGCTCCCAATGTAAAGGAGAATATTATCGGAAATAAGGAATTCAGGATAAAGGATATTGCCGTGACCCCCATAGATGTCATGCATAACCGGGTACAGGTCTTTGGGTTCAGGATAGGGAAATTCGCCTATCTCACAGATGTGAAGACTATTGAACCCGCAGAAGTCACAAAACTTTCGGGAGTAGAGGTGTTGGTGGTGAATGCTTTAAGAAAAGAGCCGCACCATTCCCATTTCAATCTACAGGAGGCGCTGGAATTCATTAAGAGGATCAAACCAGAGCGCGCCTATTTAACTCATATTAGCCATTTAATGGGATTTCATGATGACGTGCAGGCGGAGCTGCCCAAAAATGTTTTTCTGGCTTATGACAATCTTAAAATAACTATTTAATGCGAAAATCATTTTTATTGTATCTATTTGTGTTTACAGCTTTGCTGGCAGTGATCCAGTTCGTGAACGCTAAAAAAATGATGGAATCAAAGGAAGCTGAAATTGAAAGCCTGGAAAGCCAGCTGGAAGAGCAGAGGCTTGAACAGGACTTATTGGTTAGCGAAAACGAAAACCTGAAGATTTTCTCCCTCTCTTCAAATGAAGAAGCTAAATCGTACCTGGAGACTTACGGGTTGGATGCCGCCCAGGTAGCCAGGAGACTGGAGGATGAAATAATCAGCCGAAACCAGGTTGTAGCAGATAATGAACTCGTGCCTTTTGAAGGTATGGAAGGACATTTTAGGATCAACAAGATCAAGATCCTCAATCATACATGGCTGATAGCTGATTTTACTGATGGTACTTACTGGGGAGAGCTTTTTATGTCCTATTCATTTGATGAAAACAATGAACTGGAGCTGCAAACAGAAAAATCTTTGCTGTACCCAAGGAATTAAAGGTGCTTCTCGAGCCATTCTTTTGCTTCCCAGAAATTCTGGGGAGCTACGCCGTGACCCACAGGAAATTCTGAATAGGTATTTTCAACTTTAAGGGAGTCCAGCAGAGGCTTTGTCTGTCGTGCCCAGTCTACCGGAATTACCTGGTCTGCTGTGCCGTGTGAGCTGTAAACTGCCAGGTTTGAAAAATCATTCTTTCTGAAATCTTCCTTGATGATGTCCAGGTTAAGATATCCGCTCAATCCTATAACGTTTTTCACCTTTTGAGGGTAGGAGAGTGCTACTGCCAGGCTTAAGATCGTGCCCTGGCTAAACCCTAACAGGGTGACGCGACCGGGATCAACGGGATATGCAGATACGGCCTCATCTATAAATTTAGCTATTTTCTCCCGGGATGCCACCGCTTGAACATCATCACTGAATTTACCGTCTGTATTGTTCCAGTGAATGGCATACCACGCGTGACCATAAGGAGGCATGGGAAAGGGTGCTCTAACGGATACTATGAAAAATTCATCGGGCAACTCCTCTGCAAAGGAAAAAAGATCTTCCTCATTGCTTCCATAACCGTGTAACATGATGAGCAGAGGGGATTTTTCTGAAGGCGTTTTTGGTTGGCGAATTAAATGATAGAGTGAAAGGTCCTGTGCTTGCATTATCTAATAGTATTAAACCATTCCTGGAATTTACCTCCTAAAAAAGGCACTTCGTTTCGCTCACCCTGGATCGCGGCAATTATGCCGTAACCCCAGAGAACGAGGATGAATATATAAAAAGCAGAAGAGATGAGCCAGCTGTCAAACCAGGAGATGAGAAGGCCCAAAAGATAAAAGGTGATATGGATACCCAAAGCCTGCCGTATATGAAAACTGGCAAAAGGATTTTTGGTATCATTGTTCATAAAATATGCGATAATGGTACCTATGATCGTAATGTAAGCGACGATGGCCGCCGGTCTTCCTTCTTGTGCTACTGGATGCATATTGTTCTGCTTATATTTGATGTAAAGGTAAGGATTTCTCAGGCTTTCCAGTTGATGTTGCTTTACTATTTCCTGGTTAGGAAGCCTGGAAAATACCCTTTGAGAAGATCCCGTAAACCTTTCCTTTTAACTCCTTCTCCAAAAACAAACTGTTTTTTGAAGTACTGCTGATGTCTGAAATTTGAAAATCATAAGTTTTCTCCGGATCGAAAAAAGTTAAATTCGCAGGGCTTCCTTCTGCGATCCCTTCTTCAGGAATATTGAAACGCTGTTTCCCCCCCAGCAAGAGCCGGATAGCCGTCCTGAGACTCACAATTTTTAACAAGGCTCCGAAGGCCGATTCCAGACCGATGGTCCCATACAGGGCATTATCAAATTCCACTTTCTTATTTTCAATATCAACAGGAATATGATCTGCAGTGACCATATCTATGGTGCCATCCTTAATGCCCGAAAGGAGCGCCTTGATATCGCTCCTGGTTCGAAGTGGAGGGAGGACCTTGGCATTGGTATTGAACTCCTGTAAAACATCATCAGTAAAAAACAGGTTGTGAATGGCTACACCGCAGCTCACATCCAGCCCTTTCTCTTTTGCTTCCCTAATAAGATCTACAGATCCCGCTGTAGAAATGGTTGGGAAATGAAGTTTCCCACCGGTGTATTCCAGGATAAAAAGATCCCTGGCGATCTGTAACTCCTCTGCCAGGGCAGGGATTCCCCGTAGGCCCAAAGAGGTGCTGTTCTCATGTTCATTGACCTGTCCCTTTCCTGCAATTTTCTTATCCTGTGGAAAAGAAAGGACCAGCCCGTCAAAATTTTGGGAATACTGCAAGGCGATCTTCAGCATGTTTGGGTTGGTTACCGCCTTTTTAAAATCACCAAAAGCTACCGCACCGGCCCGCTGCATATCATACAGTTCTGCGAGGTCCTTGCCTTCACATTTCCTGGTCAGGGCACCAATTGGGTGCAATGCCACGGGTTGATTTTCGGCCCTCGATCTCAGGAATGAAACACTTCCTTTATTGTCTGTCACGGGATCATTAGCGGGGTTAAGGGCGATGGCTGTGAATCCGCTCTTAGCAGCTGTCAATAATCCATTCTCCAGGGTTTCCCTTTCTTCATATCCCGGTTCCCCGAAACTTACACTACTGTCAAACCAACCCTGGGAAACATGAAGGTTATCAAAGGAAATTTCCCTGTCTATCTTTCCGGCCTTAATGTCCGGGGCAATTTTGGTGATCATTCCATTCTCGATTAGTAAATCCATCACCTTACCGTGATAGGGGCTTTCATGATCAATGATCTTAGCAGATTTAACCAGTACCTTCATTTAATATATTTTAGTATGAGCATTTCGGTTATTAACAGAAACATTGCAAAAATAACAAACCATTTCCAAAGGGCATGGACTTCGTTTTTGGAATTGAATTCCTCAAAAACCCGCGGAATTTCGCTATGAATACGAGCTCCCCTTAATTTGCTTAGATCTCTGTACCTTAAAATGCTTTCACTACGGTCAAGGTTAAAGCTAAGGGCGGTTACAGGGATTATATCTTTCATTACCAGGTAATTCCCTGGATCTTCCGGGGTATCCTCCAGGAGGATCTCGACCTTGTTTTGAAAACTTCTTTGCTGGGGAATAAAAGAAAATTCCGAAGATACCATTTGGAGGATCTCGTCCTTCTCAAGGCCTGTCACCGAGATGTCTATGGTATTGGATTTCCCCAGTTCATAATAAAGACGGGCAGGAGAGAGGGCCATGTTTCCCATATTATAAAATGTGGGAACAATAAGGGGAGCATTGGTGAAATTGGAGTTCTGAGGGTTTAAAGCTGCAGTAAAGACGAAAAAGTTGTTCTTCTGAAACAAAAACGCCTGTGTGTTTTCCATGGAAAGCACAGGAACCTCTGTTGGATTGATCCTAAAAAAGGATTGGACCTTAGGGTATTGAAAGTTACTGATCTCTTCCTCGAACACCTCCTCATAGAGAGGATGGGCGTAGGAAATATCTGTGATTAGTTTCTCCTGATCTATTTTTTCGCGAAAGATCGGAAGATCTGTTTGTTTAAAAAAAGAGTTATAATTATCAAGGACCAGGTCATCAGAAGGGATTACCACGAAGAGTACTCCCTCTTCCAGGAATTGGTGGATATTAGTAGACAAAAATGGAGGGATTTCTTCCAGTTCGTTGAGGATGATAAGGCTCGCGCGGGAAAGACTGTTGTAATCAACCTGGCTCACGGGATAAACCTTCAGGTCAAAATCAGGCTTACTGAAGATCCTCTGCAGAAATGAGCTGTGATCTTCTCCCAGTACGGTTACATTAACAGGTCCGGATTCATTTATGCTGAAAAAAAGCTCATTGTCATAAGCCAGCCCGGGGTCTTCAATACTTATCCTTCCGTTAAGCAGGGTACTACTTGAAAGGCTAAAAGTAGAGGAGACGCTGGAATTTTCTTCAAATGACATATTTTTTTTGGCCAGCAGGGTATTCCCGTTATACAGGGAAACAGGTACATCATAGGAGGAATTGCCTGAGCTTGTCAATTCAAGGCTAAGAATGATCTCATCCAGCTTTTTGGTGACTATATAAGCGGTGTCTGCCGTGATATTTCGGGTATTTTCGGGTTGCAGTTGCACAAGGTTATAATCAATGCCTTCCTGAACAGCTAGTTCTTCTGAATTGTTCTTTTCCTGAAAATCTGATATGGCAATGAAATTTTTTCTGGTATTCGGGGATTCCGAAAAGAACTGTCTGGCTTTTAATTGTACGGTTGCCCAATCCAGTTGAACCGGAGAAAAGGAAAGACCCTGTAGATCCTTCCGAAGGGCATCCAGGTTTACATTTTGAAATTCTGAGGAATTGGTAAACAGGGTGAAATCCTGTTCCGGGGAAAGATTCTCCAGAAGATCCTGGACAGCTCTTCTTAAGAGGATCCCTCCAGATCCTTTAGCCTGCATACTATAGGAGTTATCGAGATAGATCACTGTTTCCTGCCTTTGCGGGCTTTCTATGGAAGTGGGAAGGTATGGCTGGGCAAAAGCAATGATCACTGCGGCAAGCAGGAACAGGCGGGTTGCAAGGATGAGCCATTTCTTCAACCGGGAACTTTTCCTGGTCTGAAGGACCGCTTTTTTAAGGAATTTTACATTGGTGAATTTTTCCCTCCTGAACTTTCTTAACTGGAAAAGATGTACCAGCACAGGAATGACCAATAATAAAAGGGCATATAAAAGTTCAGGATGATTAAAATGCATACCCGGGCAGAGATTTATCAAATATAAAAAAATGATAGAAGCGCTACCTTTTTATTTTGAATTTAAAAGTGCTTCCTTTTCCCGGGGTGGATATGACCTCAATATCACCATGCATATGATGAAGTAGTTTTTTTACAGTAGCCAGACCTATTCCGCTTCCGGTATTACCTGCTCTGTCCTGGTGATCGAGGGTAGTGAACAGGTCGAATATTCTTTTAAAATCCTTTTGGGGGATTCCGTTACCGTTATCGGTCACTTCAAATTCATAAAAACCGTCGAACTCCCGGAACTTTATCTCTACCTTACGATGGTCCTTGTCGTTGTATTTAAGGGAATTGCTAATAAGATTGAGAAAGATCTGGGTCAAAGCAGCTTTGTTCACTTTCTGAAGCTTTCCGGAAGTGGGGTAATTGATTTCGACATCTTTACCTACCTGGAACAATTCCGCGATATTTTTAAAAAAGGTATGCAGGTCTACATCCTCTTCTTCTTTTTCCAGGATCTTTTCGCTTCGGTAGAATAGCAGGAGTCCATCCACATAGCTTCTCAAGCTATACGAGGCCTGGCTGAGATAATCAAAATATTGCTGGGTTTCAGGGCTAAACATGTCTTTATTCTCCTCTTTTAGGAGCTCAGTAAGGGAGATGATATTAGCTAGAGGGGACTTGATATCGTGGGATACCACACTGGCAAATTTTTCAAGATCCTCGTATTTTTCCTGAAGGTTTTTTTGTGTTCTTCTTAGTTCATTGTTCTGTTTCTGGTATTCCAGTAAATTCAGGATCTGGTTGGCAAGGACTTCCAGGGCTGTTTTCTGACTCAGTTCAAGCTCATTAGTCTTGCGATCCAGCACATATAAAACTCCCAGAGGATTTCCCTGCGCAGTAATAAGTGGCACGCCTGCATAGAAAATGAATTCGGTTGAGCTGATATTTTTAAAACGCTGGTCCAGTCGTATGTCTCTTACGCTCAAGACTCTTTTTTCTTCCAGGACAGGCTCCCAGAAACAGGCTTCCTTAGGAACTTCATCCTTAAAGATTCCATAAACAGATTTGACCCAGCTTTCTCCATTTACAACGCGCATAACTGCCACCGGTGCTTTACACACCTGTGACGCCAAAAAGGTGATTTCATCAAGATCTCTTTGAGGCGTGTTCTTCAATATCTCAAATTCCTCCGGGTCATTACCTAAAGACTTCTTGTATTCCTCTAAATTTGGGTGCGACATAATTATTTGGCCTGCAAAAGATTACTAAATATACAGAAACATTGATATAAACAACTTTGTTTAAGTGATTTTTTTGCAAAACCGGGGTTAGTTCGCCTTATTTTTGTTGGTCCTTCATTTTTTCTTTCACATTTTTAATACTCATACAGCTTAGAAATACACGCAGGTAAACTACTGAAAAACAGTAAAATGGGGGTTATTCCCTATTGCAGAATAGGCTTGATTAAGATATCTTTACCTCAAGAAAAAATAGCAAACCCCTACGGCTATTGAAAAATTTCACCTTTCTCAAAAACAGGTGTAGTTTCAAAATATTTTTAAAACCATTTACCACTAAGAAAGCTGAAGATGTAAACATACTCTTCATCAGGTATCTGGTGTTTCTCCCCAGCAGTAGCTCCCCAAAAAGAAGTGCAACCATTTTTTATTAACCATTTAAATATTTCTAATTATGAAGAAAATTAACCTATGTATTGCTATGATTGCAGTGCTTGCAATGACCTTTACTTCTTGTACCAAAGAAGAAGTAGGAGTGGAGGAGAACGAAAAAGCTACCATTTCATTTGAAGCGGTAGTAAATGATTTGCTGGCGAAGAATACGGGAAAACAGTCCATTGCCGATATTCCTGCCTGTACAGATGATGATCCTGCCTACGTAAGGATCGTGCTTATGCAGGGTGACAATGCCGTAGTGGGGACCACTGAGACTCCTTACAGGGTCAACCTGGTAGCCGGTCAAAATTTTACAGCTGAAGATCCAGCCCTTGAACTGGTACCCGGGAATTACACTTTAGATCATTTTGCTGTTTACAACGCGGCTGATCAATTGATCTGGATAGCACCCCGTTTGGGAGCCGAACTGGCCAGCTTTGTAGATAATGCATTACCCCTGGATATAAGCCTTGGGGCAGGTGTGAAAAAGTATGTGGATGTTCCTGTACTGTGTTATGATGAAAGAGATGTCAATCAATATGGATACCTGTTCTTTGAGCTGGAAACTTTTGAAGCTCTGACGTTCTGTTTCTTTGCGAATTATTGTGATGACAATGGAAGGCATTATACCGCTAACTATAGTGTAAATGTATGGTTGGGAACAGATGCTACAGGTACTCCCTTGCATCAGGGACTAACTCCTGAAACAGGAATAAACGAAGACGGTGACTACTTTGCGGCCCCGGTTTGTATGGCCCTTCCGGGAAATGATGATCCTGATGAGGATTATATTTACTATGAAGTGACCCTAATGGACTGGGAAGAGAATTATGGTTTTGTAACCCCTATAGTCCTTAACGGGACCTTGAGTAGAAGCGATATTGAAGCTAATTTTGGTCCTAACATGACGGTAGATTACGAACACCTCTATTTCAACTGTGCACCTGGTGGAGGCGAACCAACAGGACCTAGGTGTTTACCTGATATTACAGGAGATTGTGAGAGAGTTCTGTTCATTCAGATGGTTGGTAACGACCGACCTTCAGGGGAAACCGAATTTTACCCGATTTTCACCCAGGATGGAGATGAAGTAGGTACAATAAGGTATAACCTGGTAAAACGTACCGGAATGAGAGACCTGCTTACAGCAACCGTTCAATTAGATGAAGGTTGGGAGGCTACCGACGCCAGGTTCACACTACCAAACGTAGATGAAGATGACGTTTGTGTGAACAACATCAATGATGATGATTTCGATGTGGTCTATGAGGAATCGAATCTCACCTATCCAGTACAGGCACGCGTTGCGATAAACGTCTGTCCGGAATAGTACCAAACGATCATTAAAAGATCATAAATCTCAATTCAAAAAGGCTACTCTTCAACAGAGTGGCCTTTTTAGATATAAAGGAGCAAAAGTTCTTGAACAGGACACCCGTCTTTGGGTTCAATATTTTTCGAAAACCCCGAGACCAAAGAGGGCAAAATCAGATTTGACCGGATCTGTTGGGTCCAGGTTTCGCAGGGAGGCATCCAATTCTCTCAGGGCCTTGGCATCGTTTTGTTTTCTATACAACAAATTCAATTTTCGGGCAACATTCCCGGAATGCACATCTAAAGGACAGGAAAGCTGGGCAGGGGAAATGCTTTTCCATATCCCAAAATCCACCTGGCCTGGATCACGCCGTACCATCCACCTTAGGAACATATTGATCCTTTTTGCTGCCGAATTCTTCAGGGGATCGCTTACGTGTTTTTCTGTTCTTTTTTCATGCGGAAGTTCAAAAAATAAGTGCTTAAACCGGTGAATGGCCGGTTGAAGAGTGTCTTTTTCAGCATGAGAAGCGAAAACACTTTCCATGCCATTATGATTCATATAAAGGTTTCTAAGGGCCTTTATGAAGTAGGTCAAATCTTTACCATTAAAGGTACGGTGTACGAAAGGCTGCAGGTTCTCCAGGTCCTGCTCAGAATGATCCATAACAAAATCATGGGGAGAGTGTTCCATTAGCTCCATAAGGTGCCTCGCATTTTTCAGAATACTTTTTCTGTTGCCCCAGGAAATGGTCGCTGTTAAGAAACCTGAGATCTCAATATCTTCTTTTTTGCTAAACTCATGAGGGATCTGTACGGGATCTGACTCTATAAATTCGAGAGTGTTGAATTCTGCTACTTTAAAATCAAGGAATTCTTTTAATTCTGAAGTATGCATGGAACAATTTTTTTCCGGGGGATTAGATAATGTTTCCATCCACCATGGTTAATTTTCTATCGGCCATTTCTGCCAGTTCTTCGTTATGGGTAACGATTACAAATGTCTGACCAAATTCTTCTCTTAGCCTGAAAAACAGTTTATGCAGGTTTTCAGCAGATTCACTGTCGAGATTACCGGAAGGCTCATCGGCAAAAATGACGCCCGGGTTATTCACAAGGGATCGGGCTACTGCCACACGTTGTTGTTCTCCTCCACTCAACTCTGCAGGTTTATGGTCATGACGATGGGAAAGACCAAGAAAATCAAGAAATTCTTTGGCTCGTTTTTCTGCCTTTTCCCGGGGCGTCTTTGCGATAAATGCCGGGATGCAGACATTCTCCAGAGCAGTGAATTCTGGTAATAACTGGTGAAACTGAAAAATGAAGCCAATATTAGCATTCCTGAATTTGGACAACTCCCTTGAGGATAAAGAATAGATATCTGTTCCATTCACCCGCAACTCGGTTTCTTTTCTTTTATCGGGAAATTCGAGTGTGCCAAGGATTTGCAGTAGGGTTGTTTTACCCGCGCCAGAAGCCCCCACTATAGAAACGATCTCTCCTTTGGGAATATCCAGATCCACTCCTTTCAAAACATGTAGATCTTTGTAGGATTTATGAATACTTTTTGCTACTATCATACTGCAGGTGTTGTTGGTTAACTTTTGAAAATATTTTTCACCGAATTATAATCCACAAAATAAACGATGCGCAGAGAGAGGTTCTGTCTTACGGGTTCTTCAAATAAATTCGTGAGGCTTTCAAAATAATCCAGTTCACTTTGGCTGTCGAGGTTGAAGATGGAATTTCTGTAAAGTAAAATGGCTTCACTTCCCGGAGCAAATCTCCAGTTATAGCTTAAATCGAGATTCCAGATATTAAAATTGGCATTAGGGTCATTTTTTGAAGAATAATTATATTGAACCGGTCTTAATCTCCCGCTGTCCTCTAAAACTGTAAACTGTCCATCTGCAAATGATGCTGAAGACCAGAAGTTTCTAAAGCTTAAATTAATGGCCTGTCTGGTGTTGAAGTTATAACTGCCCCTTATGGAATTTTCTACACTTTCCATATCCCGGTTTCCAAAAACCACATTTTTAGGGGTCTGGGCTACAAAGCTCTCCCTGTTTTCTGAAAGGTTATAATTAAAGGAATAGATCAAAGTGAATTTGTTGCTAAACCTGAAACGGGGGCTTACCCTTAGATTAAAAGCTCCTTGTTCAGAATCTACATATTCCTGCAGAGTTGTGCGAATATCATAAGCGAATTTCTTCCGGTAATCTGAAGAGACCCATGCATTGTAGGAGAAATTAGGCTTATACAGAACATAATATCCATTTCTGCGAGGTTCGAAAAAATCCCGGAACCGGGAGTCGTATCCAAGAGAACCTCCAAAAGCGAACCTGGTGGTGGTAACGGCAAAAAAGTTTCCGCTTACTCCTGTCCCCACTTCTATATCTGGTTGGTACCGCCGTTGATGTCTGGTGTTTAGCGTAAACCTTAGGGAATTGAAAACACCTACCGGTTCAAAGATCTGGTAAGAGGTAAATCCGGAAAAATTGTTGTAGTTATTTCTGAAATTTAATCCCAGATCATTCTTATCAAAGGTTTCATTCGCGAAATCATGTGATACCCCATACCTGATATTTCCTTTAGTTCGTCTTACCCCAAATTCAGATGCGAAACCAGTTAAATTTCGTCCCGGTAGATTCACGTTGCTCATGACAGCTTCCCCAGAAAAATTATAGGAGTTGGATTTATTAAAAACATCAAATAAAAATCCACTTACGTTTCCATCTCTAAAATGCCCTTCCCTGGTCACATTGGTATTAATAAGGGTAACTGAAGAACTCTGGTTGAATTGTTGATCCAGAACAAAAATATTATAATTGGCGAACGGCTCAGTCACTATTTCCCTGGTTTCCCCAGTACCTGTATTGCGAACAACAGCAGAAGTTTCCTGCGTGATGGCGTTAAAGAAACCGATCCCGAGATCATTTGCAGTCCTTCCTGAAATCTTTAGCGCATTTAATAATTCTGTATTTCTGGGATTTTCGACGATTTCTTCATTTTCGAGTAAATTCTTTTGAACCGTATTAAAACCGGTGGGGCGATCTCCTATCCTTCTGGAATAGAATAGATCACCTTTAGTAAACAATTCTGTGCCTTCGGTAAAAAAAGCACGATTCTCACTAAAAGCCTGTTCAAAAGGACCTAGGTTAAGCTGTACGGCATCAAAGGCAGTTTGACCAAAATCCGGTACTAATGTAGCATCAAGGGTAAAAGCTTCGCTTAAGCCATACTTAAAATCCAGACCTGCACTGAAGTTGGTTTTGGTTTTCCCCATGAATCGGTCTACTTCTACAGAGGTATAAGGATTGAAACTTAGCCTTATAGGAGGTTCTATCCCTTTTAGACCTAAAAGCAATCCATTGTACTGGGTAGTTTTACCCAGACTTTTATCGATATAGTTCCAGGTATAGATCTCGTTTAAATGTTTGATCTGTCGAATGAGCTGGATGGACCAGACCTGTTCTTCTTTATCTGGAAAACGCAGGGCAGAGTAGGGGATCTTCATTTCTGCATACCATCCGTTTTCATCGTAAGAAATCTCCCCTTCCCACACAACGTTATAACTGTAATCTTCCCGTTCTCCGGTCATTTTAGCATCAGCAAGAGCCCCGGCTGATGTGATCAGGAATCGCGTTTGATTTTCACCGTCGTTATAGGTATTGATGTCAATGAGAAAAAAATCAGATTGCCCTATATTATCCCGTTGGGTGAACTCCCGCAGTATCCGGTCAGGTTCATTATCAACCATGTAGGCGGCGATATAGATGGCTTCATCATCGTAAGCTATCTTGACCTCTGTAGGATGGGTTTTTCGTTCCGGATCTCCGTCTCCTGGTTCTACCATTACAAAATCAGACGCCACCGGTAAGTCCTTCCAGACAGCATCATCGGGAACCCCGTCTATCTGCGGTGGATTCGAGATGCGGGTGGCGGAATAGGTTTTTAGGGAATCCCGGGACTGTCCTTGGTTTTGTGAATATAATTCACTAAAATTAATAAGAATAAGAACCAGTAATAACCCTCGGAAATTCATGGACATTTTTTATTTTTTGAAAAAAAACCTACCGTTTGCAATGTTACAGAAGAATTTTTAAATCCCGGCCAGATTCCCTTATAAATTATGGGCTCCTGGCCTAAAAACAAATAAACCCGAAGATGAAAGATAAAACAACAGAAGTGGCTATTCTGGCCGGAGGATGTTTTTGGTGTACCGAGGCTGTTTACAAACGTGTTAAAGGAGTTGAGAAAGTGGTTTCCGGTTTTACCGGCGGAAACATTAAAAACCCGCCTTACCGGGAAGTAGTAACCGGTAGGACCGGCCATGCTGAAGCGATAAAGATCCTTTATGATCCTAAC
>JBEPWW010000008.1:0-18785 GCA_041642215.1 Salinimicrobium sp.
GGGAGCCTGTTTTCAGTGCAGATGCTTCCGCAGTATTTTATCTCAACGAAAAGAGCGGCACACAAAACCTTTATAAAATGCCACTTTCCGGAGGAAATGAAGAGCAGTTAACCCAGTTCGAGGATTTTCCGGTTAGGCATCTGACCATTTCAGACGATAACCAACTGGCCTTTTCCTGGAAAGGAAATATTTACACCTTAAGTCCGGGCACGGCGGCCCGGAAGGTGGAAGTGAAGGTGATGAGTGATTCGGGTTATGAGGCGGTGAAGAACATGGATATCAATTCGGTCACCGAATTCGCGGTGTCTCCGAACAACAAGGAGATCGCCTTCGTGAACCGCGGAGAGGTCTTCGTTACCGGCGTGGATGATTCCCGCACTAAAAGGGTCACGAACACACCCGAGCAGGAAAGAATGATCAGCTGGTCTAAAGACGGGAAGACGTTGTTGTTTTCCGGGGAGAGGGACGGCAGCTGGAGTGTATACAAAGTCACCATGACCCGGCCGCAGGAGGAATATTTCTATGCGGCTACGGTGCTGAATTCCGATCCTGTTATCGCTACGGAAGCAGAGGAATTTCAGCCAAAATATTCGCCCAATGGGAAGAAGATCGCTTTTATAGAAGAACGAAATATCCTAAAAGTGCTCGACCTGGATTCCGGGAAGAAGACTACCGTCTTCCCTTCAGGTAGAAATTTTTCCTACAGTGACGGGGACTGGTCCTACCAATGGAGCCCCGACAGCCGCTGGCTGCTGGTGGATGACCAAAAAGGCTACTTCTTCAACAACAACGTGGCTCTGATCAAAGCAGACGGTACGGGAGAGATCTTTCACCCCGTGAACAGCGGCTTTGGCGAGTCTAACGCCAAGTGGGCTATGGATGGAAAGATGATGACCTACGAGAGCAGCAAGGAGGGGAGAAAATCCCTGGCGCTGCAGGGCAGCAGGGAAGTGGATATTTACGGGGTCTTCTTTGACCAGGAGGCATATGACAAGTACAAACTAAGCAAGGAAGAGTTCGAGCTGCTCACTGCCAAAGAGAAAAAAGAGAAAGAAGAGGAGGAGAAGAAAAAAGAGGAAGAGGAGAAAAGATTCAGAAAGAAGAAAGAAAAGGCCGAAGACAAAAAGCCGCTCACCCTCAACCTGGACAACCTCGAGTACCGCAAGGAGAAGCTGACCATCAACAGTTCCAGCATCAGTGATTACGTGCTGAACAAGGACGGCAGCAAGGTATACTACCTTGCGTCTTTTGAAAAAGGCTATGACCTGTGGGTGACCGAGCCGCGCACGAGGGAAACGAAGATCCTTGCCAAAATGGGAGGCTCCCCCAGCGGCATTGAGATCAGTGAGGATGATAAAACCCTCTTTTTAAGCAACAACGGGAAACTCGTTAAGGTTGATGCAGAAAGCGGCGAAGTGAAGCACATCGCCATCGCCGGGGATATGATGGTGGATGCCGAAGCCGAAAGAAAATACATGTTCGACCACATGTGGCGGCAGGTAAAGAAGAAATTCTACGACCCAGAGCTGCACGGCGTGGACTGGGAGATGTACAGGGAAGAATACACGAAATTCCTTCCATATATCAATAATAACTACGATTATCAGCAGCTGTTGAGCGAAATACTCGGGGAGCTGAATGCCTCTCACACCGGCGGCAGGTACCGCCCGGAGAACAACGGACTCAAGACAGCGGCGCTTGGTTTGCTTTACGATGAAACCTATTCCGGCGAGGGGATCAAGATCTCCGAAGTGCTCGCAGGAGGGCCTCTGGATAAAGCCGGTTCCCACGTAAAAGCCGGGGACATTATTGTAAAGATCAATGGCGAGGAAATTGGGGCCGGTGAGAACTGGAATAAATACCTGCTGGGTCTTGAAAAGAAGAACACTTTACTAACTGTAAAGAGGGGCAATGCTAGTTTCGATGAAAAGGTACAGCCATTTTCGACAGGAGAGGAAGGTCAGCTAATGTACAGGAGATGGGTAAACAGGATGGAGAAGATGGTGGACTCGCTGAGCGGCGGAGAGCTGGGATACCTGCACATTCGCGGCATGAACGACAGCAGTTTTAGAGATGTGTATGAGAACGCCCTTGGAAAGAATATCGGCAAGAAAGCCCTGGTAGTCGACACCCGCTTTAACGGCGGCGGCTGGCTGCACGACGACCTGAACACCTTTCTGAGCGGGAAAGAATACCTGAAGTTTGCGCCCCAGGGCAATGTCGTCAAAGGGGGAGAGCCTATGGTAAGATGGACCAAGCCGAGTATCGTGGTAATGGGAGAAGGCAATTACAGTGATGCCTATATTTTTCCTTATGTCTACAAACAGAATGACCTCGGAAAACTCGTGGGGATGCCCGTACCCGGCACCGGAACCGCGGTATGGTGGGAGCGACAGATCGATCCTAGCATCGTCTTCGGGATCCCCATGGTGGCTACCATAGGGGCTGAAGGCAGACCTACAGAAAATCTTGAACTGGAGCCCGATATTCTGGTCCCACTGCCTTACGAGGAATTCCTTAGGGGCAGGGACCCTCAGTTGCAGACAGCAGTACAAACGCTCCTGGAGGAAGTGGAGAACTAGGTGGCGCTAAGTTTCTTTAAGGAGGCTATCCATTAGATATTTCGGTTTTTCCCTTCATTCGTAGCAGGAAATGCCGTGATTATTCTTCTGGATAGCCTCCTTTGTTGTATTAAGGTTTTCGAAGAGGAACAGATGGAGGTTGCAGCGGGAGTGAAAGAATAAATAGTGATTTGACAACCAGTCATTTAAAGTTTGGAGTGCATTTTGTTTGAATCAAATATTAGATTGTATCTTTGCACCCGCGTACGGGAAACGCTTCTTTGTGGAGAAGTCTATCTTTGGCGGACAGGCCGTGTCTCTCTTTTTTTCCGAAACCTCACAGGTTTTGGAGACCGGGGAGGTGGGACAGGTAGAAAAACTGAACTATGAGAACAAAATCAATAAAGAAGAACAGAATAAATGTGGTAACGCTTGGCTGCAGTAAGAACATCTACGATAGTGAGGTGTTGATGGGGCAGCTAAAGGCAGATAATAAGGACGTGGTCCATGAAGAGGAAGGGAACATCGTGGTGATCAATACCTGCGGCTTTATAGATAATGCCAAAGAACAATCTGTAAATACTATCCTGGAGTTTGTGGAGAAGAAGGAGCAGGGGGAAGTGGATAAAGTATTTGTAACCGGTTGCCTTAGCGAACGGTACAAGCCCGATCTTCAAAAAGAGATCCCCAATGTGGACCAGTATTTTGGCACCACAGAACTTCCTGCCTTACTGGCAGCTTTAGAAGCGAATTACAGGCATGAGCTCCTGGGGGAGCGTCTTACCACCACTCCAAAGAATTACGCCTACCTAAAAATAGCAGAGGGATGTGATCGCCCCTGTTCGTTTTGTGCCATTCCCCTAATGCGTGGAAAACACAGGTCCACTCCTATTGAAGACCTTGTGCGGGAAGCGAAAGGTCTCGCGGCTAACGGCGTGAAGGAGCTGATCCTCATTGCACAGGACCTTACCTATTATGGGCTGGATATCTATAAAAAGAGGAACCTTGCCGAGCTTCTTGAAAACCTGGTAAAGGTGGAGGGTATTGAATGGATTCGCCTGCACTACGCTTTTCCCACAGGGTTTCCTCTGGATGTGCTGGATGTCATGAAAAGGGAACCGAAGATATGCAACTATCTCGATATCCCGTTGCAGCATATTTCTGATGATCTTTTGAAATCCATGAGAAGGGGAACCACCCATGAAAAGACCACGAATTTGATAAAGGAATTTCGAAACCGTGTTCCCGAAATGGCCATTCGTACCACTTTGATCGTGGGCTATCCCGGGGAGACTGAAGCCCATTTTGAGGAGTTAAGGGACTGGGTGAAGGAAATGCGCTTTGAGAGACTGGGATGTTTTACCTATTCCCATGAAGAAAATACCCACGCCTATAATCTCGAGGATGATGTGCCGCAGGAAATCAAACAACGTCGCGCCAATGAGATCATGGAGATCCAGTCACAGATCTCCTGGGAACTGAACCAGCAAAAAATTGGACAGACCTTCAGAGTGATCATTGACAGGAAAGAAGGGGGGTATTTCATAGGACGAACAGAGTTTGATTCTCCAGATGTGGATAATGAGGTGCTAATCGATGCTGCAAAGGTCTATTTAAAGACCGGGGAGTATTATGAAGTAAAGATCACAGATGCGGCAGACTTCGATCTGTACGGGGAAGCTTTGAATGTGAAAACAGAAAAACCTTCGAGAAAAGACTTAAAGGTCAGGTCTGTATAAGACAACATAAAAAGGAAATGAAAATTGAAATCCTCACAACTCTTTGAGACCTGTGAGGATTTTTATTTATGCTTCTGCCACTGTTCCTTTTAGATCCTGAATATGGAAATACTCAGGCTAATAAGAAGACGAGACGTGGATCATTTTTTAGTAGAAGAGGTTTCAAACTGAAGATTCTTTACGATCCAAAAATTTCTTCGGGTGTTTAGAAACCGTATATCACCGGGATCAGGAAGGATGAAAGGATCCAGAACATGATGTTCAAAGCAGTTCCCACCTTGATGAAGTCCATGAATTTATATTCCCCCGCGCTATAAACCATGGTATTCGTCTGGTATCCTACAGGGGTCATAAAACTGGCCGAAGCGGCAAAAGTAATGGCCATGAGAAAAGGGACCACACTTAACCCCAGGTCGTTTGAAGTCGCAATAGCAATTGGAGCCATTAGAGCCGCAGCGGCATTATTTGACATGATCTCTGTAAGAAACGAAGTCACCAGGTAAAGTCCTGATATTATGGCAATGGGTCCCCACTGTCCTAGATTTTCGATCACCACCCGTGCAATGGAGGTATCCAGTCCTGTATTCCCCATGGCCGTTCCCAGAGAAAGGGCTCCGGCTAACAGAAAGATGATCCTCCAGTTGATCGCGCTATAGGCTTCCTTCATCGAGAGGGTTCTAAGGAGTACCAGTAAGGTCACCCCGGCAATAGCGCCCACCATGATGTCCAGTAAATTGGCGGTAGCAAGGGCTACCATTCCCACGATAACAGCGACCACTATCACGAAATTCTTCTTATCGAAATCGGTAATGGAATCTTCAGAAAGCAGTACAAATGGTGCTTCCTGTTCATTTTCTATCCGTTTTAGCTCTTTTATGTAGTGGTTTTTAACTTCAGCCAGGATCACATCGCCGGCCTTTAGTCTGGACTCATAGAGATGCTCATGTTGCACATCTTTGCGATGTTTAATGGCCAGTGGAATAGCTCTGAACCTTCTTCTGAAATCCAGCTGTTTCAGCGTTTTACCTTCCATATCTGAATTTGCTGTGATCACCATTTCGACCAGTGAGGAATTAGTGCCCTTTAAATCGTCATCCCCAATTAAAACAGGCGATGACACCTGTATCCTGGAGCGATCTTTCAGGGATTTTAATTTTTCAAGACTGCAATGCACTTTAAGGATATCATTGGCCTGTAAATAGAAATCCCCCGGGGGCAGCGTAAAGGTACTTCCGTTGCGTCTTACCTCTATCACGTCCATCTCTATCTCTTTCACCAGTTCAGAATCCATGATCTTTTTGCCCACAGAACTGGAATTTTTCAATAATTCGATTTCGGAAAGGTAGTTACGAACCCCGAATTTCATTTTCAGGTCTTTTTCTGATTTTCTTTCCGGCAGGATCCTGATCCCCCAGAATATCATATATCCCAACCCTGCAAAAAGTAAGATAATGCCCAGAGGGGCCAGTTCAAACATGGAAAATGCTGCCTCTCCCTGTTTTTCTGCAATTCCGCTTACAAGAATGTTCGTTGAGGTCCCAATCAGTGTGCAGGTTCCGCCAAAGATCGAGGCGAAGGAAAGCGGGATCAGCATTTTGGAAGGACTTTGTCCCGAGGAGTGGGCAATTTGTATCACCACAGGGATAAATACAGCAACCACGGGGGTATTATTGATAAAGGCAGAAATTCCCGCTATCAGCAACATCATCATAATCATACCCGCTTTGGGACTATGACGAAAGGTACCTGAAAGGCGATGGGCCAGGACCTGCAAGGCACCCGTTTTTAACAGTGCGGCGCTTAATATAAACATAAATGCCACTGTGATGGTAGCTTTATTACTGAAGCCTTCCACTCCCTGTTCCGGCGTAATAACACCTGTAACGATGAGACTCACCATGATAAGCAGCGCAACCACATCTACAGAAACGACCTCTGTAGCGAAAAGAATGATAGCTAGTATGATCACTATGATGGTAATGATAGCTGCTATGGTCATCTGGCAAAGTTTTTAGGAACAGTTTATTTCGCAATAAATTATTTGCAGGCTCATGTTTAGTCCTTAAAAATTCTAAGATCATGCGGTAAAGTGAATACTATGGGAATAAATTTTGAACGGCATGTCTAAATCAAAAGACCTTTTAAACGGAAGATTTCTATCAGGATTATCAATAAAAAAATTCCTGCAGAATAGAATTTTGCAGGAATCTTCCATAAAACTCTTGTATTCCTTAAGCGATGCTTATCTCCTTTTCCAGGTAGACTTCCTGTACACTTCGCAGGATCTTTACGCCGTCTTCAAATGGCCGCTGAAAGGCTTTCCGGCCCATGATCAGTCCACAGCCACCGGCTCGTTTGTTGATCACGGCGGTCTTAACGGCAGCCTGGAAATCTGAGTCTCCCTTGGAACCGCCTCCCGAATTGATGAGGCCTATTTTTCCCATATAGCAGTTAGCCACCTGCATGCGGCAGAGATCGATCGGGTGATCTGTCGCCAGTTCCTCATACATTTTATCCTCATACTTTCCGAAGTCTATATCCCTGAACCCAAAATTGGTTTCGGGAAGCTTCTGTTTGATGATGTCTGCTTTAATGGTCACCCCTATATGGTTGGCCTGCCCGGTAAGATCGGCAGCAGTGTGATAATCGGTACTGTCTTTTTTAAAATCCGAATTCCGGGTATAACACCATAGGATGGTCGCCATGCCCAGTTGATGGGCCTCTTCAAAGGCTGCGGCTACTTCCTGGATCTGCCGGGTACTTTCTTCAGACCCAAAATAGATGGTAGCCCCAACGGCTGTGGCTCCCATGTCCCAGGCTTCGCGAACACTCCCGAAGGGGATCTGGTCATATTTATTGGGGTAGGTGAGCAGTTCATTGTGATTGATCTTCACGATGAACGGGATCTTATGGGCATATCTTCTTGCATGAAGGGCCAGCCCCCCAAAAGTGGAAGCAACCCCGTTACAACCTGCTTCAATGGCGAGTTTAATAATGTTTTCGGGGTCAAAATAATCTTTGTTCTTGTAAAAGGAGAAAGCGGCGCTGTGCTCAATGCCCTGGTCAACCGGGAGAATGTTAATGTAACCGGTGCCGCCCAGTTCCCCGTGGTTATAAAGTTGTGCCAGGCTTTTTAAAACCTGCGGATTTCTGTCGCTGTCCCTGAAACTGTCTACGGTTTCTGGGCCGGGTATCTGCAGCCGGTCCCTGGGGATCTTTTTACTTACGTGGTCCAGTAATGAGGAAGCGTCTGATCCCAGTGTTTCAGTGATTTTGTCGATTGTTTTCATAAAAACTTAATTTTCGGTTTTAATGATTGGAATTTGAGGGTCATGATGCCTGCAGATCATGACATGAATGTAAGCGCTTATCCCTGTGGAGGGTTAGCGTCCTGAAGGTAAGTATTTTAAGAAAAAATAGCTTCCCCTGTTGTTATAAAAAAAATATAAATCTTTAGCGGTACTGGAAGAAGATGCCCTTGTCAAAAGGAGTCCAGAGGGCGGCCCGGAGCCCTGCTTGTTTAAGGGCATTATTGGTCCAGGTGTTACAGGTGTAGAAGAGGTGCATAGACCGGTTGGCCCTGTAGAAGAGATCAATTTCACTGTAATGCAGATCTGGGACGGGCCGGGGATTGCCGGTCTCGTCATAATCAAAACTTTCTTCAATATATACCACCAGGTCATGGTATTCTTCACGGGTGACCTGAATGGAAAAGGTATCCTCATCTTCCTTCACCCGGTCGTAAAAGTGAATATGCAGGGCAGAAGGGGATTTCAGGAACAGGGCCTGGAAAGCAATGGAGAAAGAAAGATCAGACCATTGGGGGGTATTCCTATAGAACTCCAGGTCGCCCCACCCGAAAGACACATACCTAAAATCCTCTTTTCCCGATACGGTGAGTTCGGGATTAACCAGGTCGTACCAGTCCTTTTCCGGAGTTTTAGCCGGCAGGATGAGGCTGGTATGGACTCCATTGGTCCTTAAATATACGGCAAGGTCCCCGGTTGTTCCTTCATTTGCTTTATTGACCGGGATCATCCACCCCACAACTGCCGCCATGAGGTAAAGCATGACAAGCAACAGAAGAATGATCAGGGCTCTTCCGGTATAGGTAAGGATCTTTATCATAAGCTATCTTTTCACATCGGGACCCTCAGCGGTTTGCTCATAAAAAGAAATACATTCTTTCAGGGCTTTTTTGAAAAGATCGATCTCCTCCATAGTATTATAGGGGGCGAACCCCACCCGTAACCAGCCGCCGGTGTCCATCACCCCAAAGATTTCGGCCATGGTAGAGGCATAAAAATGGCCATCTCCCAGATAAATATTGAATTTTTCGGCAAAGAATTTCGCGGCTTTCCTGGAATGAATATCTTTTATTTTAAAGGCGAAAGTGGGCGTTTTTGGTGTTCCTTCGGGAGCACGAAAAAGGTTGATCTCCGGGATAGACTCCAGGAAGATCTGCATCTGCTCCATCAACTCCTCTTCATATCTTTCGATGCGCTTCATGCCCGTTTGCAATCTTTGCTGCCGGTTTTCGCCCGCGCCCAGACCTTCTATGAACCCCAGCGCCCCGCATAGACCGGCGATCCCTTCATGGTTTTGAGTTCCTGTTTCCAGCTTGTTCGGAATCCCTTTCGGGGCCGGCTCCAGCTTTTTTACCGGCATCTTTTCAAACAGGGAGGCCCTGATCACTGCAATACCCAGGTGCGGACCAAAGAATTTATAAGCCGAGCAGAACAGGATATCGCAATCCAGCTGTTTGAAATCAACCGGGAAATGTGGAACCGCATGTACCGCATCTACCGCTGTAAGGGCACCCGCCTGCCTGGCGCTTTTTAGGATCCGGTCTATAGCTGTTCTGGAGCCTGTGAGGTTGGAAGACAGGCCTGCCGCCACAAGACGGGTTCTCGGGGTGATGATCTCCTCCAGGTTCTCCAGGTCGAGGCTGTAGGTTTCTCTGTTAAGCGGGATGAATTTGACTTTTGCCCCCGTTTCTTCTGCCAGGCTTAACCAGGGATCAACATTCGCCCGGTGGTCCTGTTCGGTTACCACGATCTCGTCCCCTTCCTTTAGGAAGGAACGAAGGTTCCAGGAGATCTGGAAGGCAAGGCTGGTCATGTTCTGCCCAAAGGCCACTTCCTGCGGTTCACAGTTGAGCAGGTCCCCTGTCGCACGCCTGGCCTCGACAAGAAGCTCATCTGTCTTGATACTGGTCGAAAAGGTGCCGCTTAGATTGGCCATTCCGGTGGTAATGTATTCCAGCATTTTGTCGATGGCCTGCTGCGCCATCTGGGTGCCGCCGGGACCGTCAAAATAGACCGGAAACACCTGTTCTTTTCCTTTAAACCTTAGCGCCGGAAAGCTGTCACGTACGCGATCAATAGGGAAATCCTTCATAAATATTATTTTTTATTTTTCTTTCGTTTCTTATAATCAAGATAGACATAAATTCCGTAAAGTATGGCTCCAACACCGCCAACCCAGTACAATCCCTGTTCTATGCGCTCTGTCTCCTGGGAAAAATAGCCCACCGCAAAAGATAAAGGCACGATCCCGGTGAAGGTGGCAGCCATATAGCGTTTGTATCCCATCCCGAACATGCCTGCAATAAAGCTTATGCCGTCATTCGAGAATAACGGGGATACCCGGAACAGGACCACGGTCCCGAAGGCATAGTTGGAGATCCAAAAATCCATTTGGTCATATTTTTTTTTGCTGATAAACCCGTTGAAAACCAGGTCTTTCAATTTACTGCCTATGTAAAATCCAAGGGTAGAGGCCAGGGCTACTCCTATAAGATTGATGAGGATGCCAAGCCAGAAACCATATCCCAGCACCGCGATAATAATGGGCAACCAGGAAGGAAAGACCAGCATGAACATTTGCAGAACAATAAAGACAATGATCGCCACAGGTCCCCAGATGCCGAAACTTTTGAAATATTCCTGGATCAGCTCTTCATCTTCACTCCAGAGAATATTCCAGGATTCCTTTATGAATTCCTGGAAAGGCATATGTGTAAAATACAGCACTACCAAACCCAGCAAAATTATACCGCTGAAAATGAAAGAAAAGTATTTTTGGAAAAATTCTTTCATGAATAATTAGGTCTCTCACAGGTGTTCTATGGAAATAAAGATAGAAATTTTAATATTTCTCCCTCTCAGAATGTTCCTCCTTCTGCAGATATTTAATAAATTCACCTCCTATCTGTTGTCCAATCGTTATCAAATCACCGCAAAACCCTCATTTTGTGCAGTTTTTTACCCAAGGTTAATTTGAAGGTAACATTGGCTTAACATTAGAACAAGTTCTTTGCAGCGATAAAAAAAACACGTAATGAAATTTAAATGGTATCTGCTATCTCTTTGTTTGCTTACATTTTCCATCAATTTGAAAGCTCAGGAGGTTGCACCAAGTACTTTCGGTAAGGGGATCATAAATGTCGTCGCTAAAGACAGTACGTTTAGCATGAACTTTTCGGCAAGGTTTCAATCCCTCTATACCTCGCACTGGGAATTTCCTGAATTTGACGAATTCGAATCTGGTGAGACCAATTTCCTCATAAGGCGGTCCCGACTCAAATTCCAGGGATTCGCCTATAAACCCGAACTAACCTATAAGATCGAGCTTGGGTTGTCCAACAGGGACATGTCCGGCACCTCGGTTTTTACCAGTAACGCCCCCCGCTATATTCTCGACGCGGTGGCCATGTGGAATTTCTATGGGAATTTCGAACTGTGGGCGGGACAGACAAAGCTGCCGGGGAACCGTGAGCGGGTAATATCATCTGCCAATATGGAGACCGTTGATCGTTCCCTTGTGAACAGCCGGTTCAATATTGACCGGGATATGGGTTTCCAATTGCACCATTTTTTCAATTTGAGCGATGAGTTTGTGGTCAGGGAAGCATTTGCTTTTTCTCAGGGGGAAGGAAGAAATGTGACTACCGGGAACCTCGGAGGCTTCCAGTACACCAGCAGGCTGGAAGTAATGCCTTTTGGGAATTTTTCCGCTTATACGGGAGCTGACCTAAAGCGGGAAACCACGCCTAAACTGGCTGTGGGTGCCACATATGATTACAACAACAATGCGGTAAGGACGCGTTCCAATATGGGGAGCTATATGATCACCGATACAGGCTTTCATGAGACCGATATCAATACCTTTTTTCTGGATGCTATGTTCAAATACAGGGGCTGGTCCATGATGGGGGAATATGCCCATCGTACGGCTGATGATCCTGTAGCAGTGAATTCAGACGGTACTCCCACCGGAGATATCGTGAATGTAGGTGACGGGATCAATTTACAGGCAGGATACCTGTTTAAAAATAACATCCAGGTGCTTGGTCGCTACACCAATATTTCCCTGGACCCGGAAATTACAGGGGCAGGGGTGGAAAACCAGTTCACACTGGGGCTTTCAAAATATTTTGTAGGACATAAATTAAAGGTGCAGACCGACCTGAGTCTGAATGATTATGAACAAAATATAGACAACAGCGTCATGTACAGGTTGCAGTTCGACATTCATTTCTAAGATTAATGACCCAAAAATAATTAAAGACCCGTGGGAAGTTTTCCACGGGTTTTTTATTGGTGCTATCCCGCCGATGCGGGATGTTGGTATTTTATTATTTTTCCTGTCCAGAGCTGTTGGTTCATGTTTTCACATTTTATTAACTTCCGGCCTTAAACTTAATTAAGCATTATGAAAAGAATTTTATTGACGGCATTTTTAATGGTGCCATTCTTTATGCTGGGACAGACGCTGGATATGTCCCTGCTGAAAAACAAAGAGCCCCGAAACATCGGGCCTGCGGGGATGAGTGGAAGGATCACGGCCATTGATGTGGTGACCTCCAATCCCGATATCATTTATGCGGGATCAGCCTCGGGAGGACTCTGGAAATCCACTTCGGGCGGGGTGACCTGGGAGCCCATCTTTGATGATCAGCCAACCGCTTCCATAGGGGCGGTGGCGATACAGCAATCCAACCCATCTGTGGTATGGGCCGGAACCGGTGAGGGAAACCCGCGGAACAGTCTGAATGGAGGATACGGTATCTATAAATCCCTGGACGGGGGAAAAACCTGGAAGTCTATGGGGCTGGAAAACACCAGGCACATTCACCGGGTCATCATCGATCCTAATGATCCCAATACAGTCTACGTAGGAGCAATAGGCTCCCCATGGGGCGAGCATCCCGAGCGCGGGGTTTTCAGGACCCGGGACGGAGGAAAGAACTGGGAAAAGATCCTATTTGCTAATAATAAAACGGGGGTGGCCGAACTGGTAATGGACCCCTCAAACCCAAACAAGCTTATTGCAGCCATGTGGGAACATAAAAGGGACCCGTGGTTCTTCAATTCCGGAGGACCCGGTTCAGGTCTGTTTATCACTTATGACGGGGGTGATACCTGGAAGGAGATCACTTCCCGCAATGGTCTTCCCGAAGGGGAACTTGGACGTATGGGCCTCGCGATCGCGCCGAGTAACCCAAACCGGGTGTATGCCTATGTGGAAGCTAAAAAGAACGCCCTTTACCGCTCAGAGGATGGAGGCGAAAACTGGAAGAAGGTCAACGATGATATGAACCAGATTGGAAACCGACCTTTCTATTATGCTGAAATCTATGTGGCTCCCGATAATGAGAACCGCCTGTACAGTATCTTCACTTACGTGAACGTATCTGAGGATGGAGGAAAGAGTTTTGAGGAATTAATGCCCGCTTACGGAGTAGACAACGGGATCCACCCAGATCACCACGCCTGGTATATTCACCCTGAAAATCCAAAGTTTATGATCGACGGGAATGACGGAGGGCTCAATATCACCAGGGACGGAGGTAAGACCTGGAGATTTGTCGAAAACCTGCCCGTGGGTCAGTTCTACCATGTTTCTGTAGATAACGAATACCCTTACAATGTGTATGGGGGAATGCAGGACAACGGTAGCTGGAGAGGACCCGCTTATGTCTGGATAGACCAGGGAATTCGCAATTCCTACTGGCAGGAGATCTCCTTTGGGGACGGTTTTGATGTGGTGCCAGACCGGGATGATAGTCGCTATGGCTGGTCTATGAGCCAGCAGGGAGCTGTGGTACGTTATGACTGGTCAACCGGTAACAGCTACACGGTGAAACCTACCCACCCCGATCCTGATGTGCAGCTGAGGTTCAACTGGAACTCTGCTATCAATATGGATCCTTTTAACAATAACACCCTGTACTTTGGTAGCCAATACGTGCATAAATCCACAGATAAGGGAATGACCTGGGAAGTCATCTCCCCAGACCTTACCACCAATGATCCGGAAAAGCAAAAGCAGATGGAAAGTGGTGGACTTACCATGGATGCCACCGGGGCCGAAAATCATACCACTATTCTGGTCATAGAGCCAAGCCCCGTGGAAGAGGGGATGATCTGGACCGGTTCAGATGACGGGAAAGTCTTTTACACCCGCAATGGAGGGACAGAATGGACAGATGTTTCCAAAAACCTGAAAGGCCTGCCGGAGGGCAGCTGGATCGCGCAGATCAAAGCTTCAGCCAGCAACAAAGGAGAGGCCCTGCTTATCGCCAACAATTACCGCCGGGATGATTACACCCCTTATGCTTACCGCACTAAAAATTACGGAAGGTCATGGGAGCGAATTGTAGATGAGAAGGATGTTCAAAGTTTCACGCTTTCCATCGTGGAAGATGCTGAAGAACCCAACCTGATGTTCCTGGGAACAGATGACGGTCTTTATGTGTCCATAGATGCCGCGAAGACGTGGGAGAAATGGACCAATGGATTCCCAACCGTTCCGGTAAGGGATATGGTCATTCATCCCAGGGAGCATGACCTTGTGATAGGGACCTTTGGACGCTCTTTCTGGGTGCTGGATGACATCAGGCCGCTTCGTACCCTGGCAAAGGACCGCTCATTTCTGAACACCCTGAGCGCCGGGAACGGGCCTGCTTTAAAGGCAGTAGAGCCTCCTGTGGCCTACCAGGCCGCATATCATCAGCCCAGCGGAATGCGTTTTGGAGGTGATGCTATTTACAATGGCCAGAACAGGAGCAGGGGAGCACAGCTGTCTTATTTCCTGAAGCCGGCGAAGAAGGAAAGCAAATCGGGGAAAGCCGGGGATGAAGTAAAAACGGCTGAAGGTTCTCAAAAGAACGGGGATACCGTCTACGCGAGGATCTATGACGGGGAACGTCTTATTCGTACCCTTAAGACCAAAGCTCCTGACTCTACAGGGATCTATACCATAAGATGGTGGATGGATGAAAAAGGAGCCGACAGGCCTTCCCGAAAGATCAGGGAAAACAGCAATGAACCGGGTGGTGTAGCCGTTCTGCCGGATACGTATCGGGTAGTTATGAACTACGGAGACCTGGAATCAGAAACCCGTATTAAGGTAGAAACAGATCCAAGGCTGGATATTAGCCGGGAAGCTGCGGAAGAGATCTACACCGCAGGAAAAGACCTGCAGGAAAAAAGCCAGCTGGCCGCTGATGCCGTTAAACAGCTGGTGGAAAGCAAAAATGCCGCTGAAGAATACCAAAGGCTTCTGAAAAAAGAAGATAAGGAGAAGTATAAAGATGAGCTGGAAGCTTCCAAAAAGGTGATAGAGAAGATCGATGAAAAGATCGCGCTGTTCCTGGGTGAGGAAGATGACAGGCAGGGGATCGTACGAAGCAAGAAAATGACCGTTAGTACCAGGTTGGGGCTTGCGGGTCGTTATGTGGGGACCCGCCCTCATGGACTGTCAGATACCGAGAAAAGGCTCATCTCACAGGCCGGGGATGAGTTAAGGGAGGCCCTGAATGAGGTGAATGCCTTTTACGAATCAGAATGGCCGGGCTATCGCAGCCAAATGGAACAGGTGGAGCTCTCTCCTTTTAAAGAGACCAAAACCTTTACCCTGAACTAAGGTTAAAAAGAGACCTAAAAAGGAGGCTGTCTAAAAAGCTTAATTTACGTCAACCTGAACTTGTTTCAGGTTCTTATGAGTTCTGATCATCAGACCCATAGGATTCTGAAATAAATTCAGAATGACGATTACTATAGCTTTTTTGACAGCCTTTTTTAATATTTCTCTGGTTTAGAAATTGTCTTTATCCTCATTCAAAAGTACGGGGTCTCCCAGATCCAGTTCTTTTAATCTTTCCAGCTGGGTAGCCGCATCGCCCACCACCAGATAGTACATTTTGGAAGGGTCCAGGTATTTTCTGGCCATTCGTTTTATTTCTTCCACAGTGGTCTTTTGTACCGTTTCTTCCTGTTGCTTCACAAAATCATAAGCCCAACCATAATTGCTAATGCTTCTTAGCATGTTCAGTTTGGAAGCCATAGTTTCGAACTTTCGCGCGTTGCTCTTGACCATAAACCCGCGGGTTACCTCCAGGTCGCTTTCATCAAAATTTTCGGGGTAGTTCTCCAGGATCTCCCTGATGAGGGCCACGGCTTCATAGGTGATATTGGTACGCACGCCGCTGGAAATCACAAATGGCCCAGGAATGGTACTTCCGCTAAAAGAAGAGCGTATCCCATAGGTGTAGCCTTTTCCTTCCCTTAATTCCTGGGTAAGCCGGGAGGCGAAACTACCGCCGCCAAGGCGATAATTCATGATCTCGGCGGGATAAAAATCAGGGTGTGTCTCTGCCAGGGCAGGATACCCGAACCTTAGCACCGACTGCTTGGCGCCGGGTACGTCATAGAAATAAACAGTGGCATCCTGCGGCCTTTCGGGTAAGGGTAATTCGGGCAGAGCGACCTCTTTTGCCTGCCAGTCAGCGGTAACCTGCTGTAAACCTGCAACAGCTTCCTTTTTTTGAATATCCCCTACAATGTGAAAGGCAGCGATATTGGGGGAGATATAGTTCTCGTAATAATCCCTGAGGTCCTGCAGGCTTATAAGCTCCACAGATTCCAGGGTGCCTATGTTGTTCCTGGAAAGGATATGTTCTTCCCCGTAGATCAGTTTCCTGAATTCATTGGAAGCGATGGCATCGGGAGAAGCCTCTTGCTGCCTAATCCTGCTTATGACCTGCTGCTTGCTCAGCCGGAATTCTTCTTCGTCCCAGCGCGGCTCCAGGAGGATCTCCTTTACCAGTTCCATAGTCTGCTTATAGTTCCTGGCCAGGGTGCTGCCCGAGAGGACAATATTTTCGTCGCCGGCGCCTACGCGAATATTCGCGCCTAAAAGCTGTATGGCTTCTTCAAGTTCTTCCGGAGTGCGATTTGCGGTACCTTTAGTCATTAAAGTCGCCAGCAAATTGGATACTCCGGGCTTTTCTGGACTTTCCAGCAATAACCCGCCTTTGATCTCCAGGATGAACTGTACCAGCGGTACTTCGCTATTGCTGATGCCGTATGCCTTCATACCCGAAGTAAGTTCTTCTTCCCATATCCCGGGAACGCTAAGAACGGGACTTTCCCCGTATGGGGGCTCCACACTGCGGTCAAAGGCAGAGGCTGTCTTTTCATAGGTGGCTGCCCCTTCAAGATCGATATCTTCTTCCGCTCCCATGACGATCTCTTCTTCCTCCACCTGTGCTTCAACGGAATTTTCCAGGGCCAGCTCCTGTTGTCCCTTTGGGACGAAACTGGTGACTACGTAATTTTTATCCTTGATGTACCGGTTGTAAACTCTTCTCACATCTTCGGGGGTAACGGCCAGGATCCTGTCCACCTCGGTATTTATATATCCGGGGTCATTGGCGAAGATCTGGTACTGGGCGAGCTGAAAGCCTTTTCCCAGCACACTGGAGAGGCTGTTGTAGAATTGGGTTTCCTGTCCCGCTTTGATCCTTTTAAGATCCCTCTCAGGGATCCCTTTTTTTTCAAATTGGTGAAAAGTTTCCATAATGGCGGAGTGTACTGAGTCGAGGTCTTTGCTTTCATAGGCGCGAACCTGCAACATGAGTTGCCCGGCCAGCTCAGAGGTGTAGTTGTACATCCTGGCCCCTGAAGAAAGTTCCCTGTCTGCGACCAGCACCTTGTATAGGGGCGCGTTCTTTCCGTCTGCCAGGTAGCGGGTGAGGATCTCCAGCGCATAGGAGTCGGGATGGTAGGAGTGAACCGATGGCCAGGCCATGGTAAGCTCGGGCAGGCGGGCGAAATTATCCTCATAATAGCGCTTTTTGATGCTTTCAAGGCTTACCGGCTGCTTTTCTAAAGCGGCGATCTCAGGACCCCGCGCGATCTCCCCAAAATACTTCTCCACCCACTCCCGGGCCTGTGCGGGATCAAATTCGCCGGCTATGGTGAGGGTGACGTTGTTGGGAACATACCATTGGTTGTAAAAATCCTTTACGTCCTGCAGGGTGGCATTCTGCAGGTCCTCCAGGGAGCCAATGACCTGCCAGCTGTAGGGATGGCCCTCCGGGTAGAGGTTCTGGTCGATCACATACATGGTATGGCCATAGGGGCTGTTATCTACCCGCTGTCTTTTTTCATTTTTCACGACCTGTTTTTCCTTGGCCAAAACCGGCTCGGTTACCGTATTGATGAAAAAACCGAGTTTATCGGCTTCTGCCCAGATCATTTTTTCCAGGGCATCATTGGGAACCGTCTGGAAGTAGTTGGTGCGGTCCCGGCTGGTAGAGCCGTTGGCCCCCGAGCCCCCAATGCGGGCGCTCAGCTTATCAAGCCCTCCCTTTCCAAGGTTTTCAGATTCGAGGAAGAGTAAGTGCTCGAACAAATGGGCGAAACCGGTGCGCCCTTCTTTTTCCCGGGCCGACCCTACATGGCTGGTAAGGGCTACCGCCACTACCGGGTCTGACCTATCAATGTGAAAGATCACCTTCAGGCCGTTATCCAGGCTGAAGGTTTCGAATTCCACCTCAAAATTTGGGGCAGGGGATGCTTTCTGAGCAGACAGCTGTAATCCGCAGAGCAGGAGAATAACAATAAAAAAAGATCTGGTCTTCATATATAAAAATGTCTATTGAATGATTAAATAGGTGACGTAAGCGATGTAGAGCAGGATAAAGATAATACCCTCCCATCTTTCGAGTTGCCTGCCTTTCCCGGTGAAAACAAATATGAAAAGCAACAAACCCGCAAAAAGGTTCACCAGGATATCAAAGAAGGCGTTGCCGCTCACCTGCAGGGGTGCCACCGTGGTGGATATCCCCAGGATGAGAAATATATTAAAGATGTTGGATCCCACCACATTCCCTATGGCAATATCCACATTTTTCTTTCGTACAGCGATGATCGAAGTGGCCAGTTCGGGAAGGGAGGTGCCTATGGAAACCACGGTGAGCCCTATCACCCTTTCTGTAAGACCGATGGTTTCGGCGATCCCCACCGCGCTGATCACGATCAGCCGACCACCAATGATGAGCCCGGCCAGCCCCAGAATGATGAAAAGTACGGCTTTAAGGTTTGAATATTGCGGGGCATCGACTTGCTCCTCAGCGCCACCGGCTTTGGCTACAGTGAGATTATACACCAGGAAAATAGCGAAGAACAGCAGC
>JBEPWW010000009.1:0-18456 GCA_041642215.1 Salinimicrobium sp.
TGATCTGTAAGCGGGCCGCATACTGGGTTCGGGATGCCAGGTATTGTGCAATACGGGCTTCGGAAAGTTCCCGTTTCCTGATGACTTCATTAAAGGTCCTGAAAATGGCATTTGCACGCTCTTTGCCGTATGCCTGGACAAAGTAGGAGCGCACATAATCCAGTTCGGTCTGACTTACTTTTCCGTCAGCCTTGATCACGATAGCCGAGAGAGACAACAGGTGAAGTTCAAAATCGTCTGGGGTTACTTCGGCTTCCTGTGAAAACACCCTGAACCCGCCACGGGAGGAAGTCATAGAGTCAATGAGACTTCCTACGATAAAGCCCAGAATGGCTCCCCTAAAGCCGTAAAACATGAAGCCGAGCAGTGCGGCTATCCATTTGATCATTGTGAAAAACTTTGTCGGGCAAAGATAACATTTTAATGCTCCCTGCCGAAAAAGGCCTCCACTCAATAAGTGAATAATCATCAAGGCATTATAGCTCAGAAATTTAGACAACTCAGCGAATTTTGGTATCTTTGCATCTTATTAAGATCTTAAAAACACAGATATATGTATCCAGCAGATTTAATTAAACCCATGCGCGAAGATTTGACGAGCATTGGTTTTCAAGAATTACATACAGAGGCCGAAGTGGATGAGGCAATTGCCAAAAATGGGACCACGCTGGTGGTGGTAAATTCGGTGTGTGGCTGTGCAGCTGCCAACGCCCGTCCGGGAGCAAGGATGTCTTTGCAGAACAGCAAACGTCCTGATAACCTGGTAACCGTTTTTGCAGGAGTAGACAAAGAGGCTACAGATAAAGCCCGCAGCTATATGGTACCTTTCCCTCCTTCTTCTCCATCCATGGCATTGTTCAGAGACGGGGAATTAGTGCATATGCTTGAGCGGCATCATATTGAAGGCCGCCCGGCAGAACTGATCGCCGAGAACCTAACAGAAGCTTATAACGAGTTCTGTTAAGCAGCCAAGGATTTATAAATTAGAACCGCATTCTCTCCTGAATGCGGTTTTTTTTATCTCTGCCCTTTTTTGGGGCAGTGGTTGCCGGGGAAGAAATAAATTGAGAAATTGCGCACCTGTTATGCAAGAACCACATAATGAAAACATTTAAAAAGATTCTTTCCTATCCCCTCTCGGTGGTGTTCTATTTTTTCTTCTTCCTAACTCTTCTTGTTTTTCATCTGCTACAGGTGATAAGCCTTAAAACAGGCGGTTATGAAGCCCATAAAAAAAGTGTGGATGTGTTCAACTTTTTCCTCCTGCGCTGCCTCAATATCCTTGGAACGAGATTCTCTGTTGATAACCCTTATGACATTCCCCAGGACCGCCCCTGCATTTTCATAGCGAACCATCAGGGAATGTATGATATTCCACCCATTATCTGGCATTTTAGGAAACACCATCCTAAATTCGTGAGCAAAAAAGAACTGGGAAAAGGCATTCCCGGCATATCTTACAACCTCCGGCATGGGGGAAATGTCCTGATCGATCGTAAGAACGGGCGGGAGGCGCTCATCAAGATGTCCAAATTCGCAGATTACCTCAACGAGACCAGGCGATCGGCAGTGATCTTTCCTGAAGGTACCCGAAGCCGCACCGGCGCGCCCAAAAAGTTTGCCGTACAGGGGCTGCAACTATTGTTCAACAAAATGCCTGATGCCAATGTAGTGCCTATCACCATAAACAACAGCTGGAAATTATTTCGTTATGGCAGCTTTCCCATGGGCATTGGGGTGCATTTAAAGTTAAAGGTACACGAACCAATCCCGGTAAAATCCATGGATCCTGAGAGCCTGGTTGCCGTGGTGGAACGTACCATCACTGCAGATATCAAATAACCCGCAGATCTTTAGGACTTCTGCAGAAAACGAAACACCTCATCATGGATCAATCTCAGCTTCTTGAAAGAACCAAAGCCTTCGTGAAAGAAACCCTGGCCAGCGCCGAAGGGGGGCACGACTGGTTCCATATTCAGCGGGTATACAATAATGCCCGCCGCATTGCTGCAGGGGAAAAAGCTAATGGTCTTATCGTGGCCCTGGGAGCCCTGCTCCACGACATAGCAGATGCAAAATTCCACAATGGGGATGAACATATAGGGCCGGCGCTGGCAAATAAATTCCTGGAGCAACAGCAGGTTTCCGCGGAGGTAAGAGAGCACGTGGTGCGCATTATAGAAAATATCTCCTTTAAGGGCGGAAATGAGATGCAGCGTTTTACTTCCATAGAACTGGATATCGTCCAGGACGCAGACCGGCTTGACGCCCTGGGAGCGATAGGGATAGCACGCACCTTTAACTACGGCGGTTTTAAGGGCCGGGCATTATATGACCCCTCCATAATGCCCAACCTCAACATGAGCAAAGAAGAATACAAAGCCTCTACCGCCCCCACCATCAACCACTTTTACGAAAAGCTCCTCCTGTTGAAAGACCGCATGAACACCCGCACGGGCAAAAAAATGGCCGAAGAACGGCATGAGTTCATGAAGGGATTTCTGGAACAATTCTACAGCGAGTGGGGAACAGATCACGAAGAGGGCAACTATTAAAACAGCTTTAGCTGGCCTTCCTTGAATTCGGCATGAAGGCCCCGGTTAAGAACAGGGCGCTCCCTGCCCTGCAGGTACTTTTTACGGGCGATGCTAAACTGCTGGGCTACCTGCTCTGCAATATTCCCATCCCCTTTCATTCTGGCCCCAAACCTGCTGTCATTTAGTTTACCCTGATGACACTCGGCGATCTGGTTCAGGACCTTTTCGGCCCGGTCAGGCATTGCTTTTCGAATCCAGTCAGAAAAAATACCGCCAATAGCCCCGTTCAACCTTACCATGGTATATCCCACCCCGCAGGCACCCCTCCCGGCCACCTCTTTTACCAGTGGCAGGATCTCGTGGCTGTTGATAGAAGGAATAATTGGAGCCATCATCACATTGACCGGAACCCCCCGCTCATGGAGTTTTTCTATGGTTTCCAGTCTTTTTTTAATACTTGCAGTTCTGGGTTCCAGGAGGCGCCGTATCCCTTCATCTAGAGAAGTGATTGACAGGTTCACCCGTACCAGGTTATCTTTGGCCAGTTCCTGAAGTATATCCAGGTCCCGCTGAATGAGCGCATTCTTGGTGATGATCCCCACCGGGTGCCGGTATTTCAGGAATACCTGCAACAAGTCCCGGGTGATCCCCAGCTTCTTCTCGATGGGCTGGTAACAATCAGTATTACCTGAGAGTACAATAGGTGCAGCTTTCCAGGTTTTACTTCGCAGCTTTTTTTCCAGCAACTCCACTGCGTTGCGTTTCACCAGGATCTTTTGCTCAAAATCCAGCCCGGCCCCATATCCCCAGTATTCATGGGAATTCCTGGCATAACAGTAAACACAGCCGTGTTCACATCCCTGGTAGGGATTAAGGGAATATTCCATGCCCACATCTGGACTCCTCACCTGGTTAACTATGGTCTTTGGAAAGGTCTCGATAAAGGACGTTCGGGAGCTTGAAACCTCCTCTCCTTCCACTGCACAGTAATTCAGGAAATCCTCCCGCAACTGATGGGAATGCAGGTCGAAGCGATTACTCACCTGTTGCTGCGCTCCACGGCCTTTTATATAAACATCCCCTTCTTTCATAAAAACAAAAATATGGGTAAATTCCATCTAATTGGAATCTATCCATATTTATGTTGTGTTAAACTTTTGAGAAGGTGACGGAGAATTACCTGTTCGGAAAGTCGGCTTTCCTTTTATTCAAAAAAGCCGAAGTACCTTCTTTGAAATCCTCTGTACCAAAACTTTTTCCGAATTCATCTATCTCCACTTCATAACCATTAACTCCCTTCTCGTAGCTGGCGTTTACCGCCTTTATGGCTGCAGAGATGGCTACCATGGAATTTCGCATGATCTTTCCAGCCAGTTCTTCGGCAAAAGACAGTAGTTTTTCGGGCTCAGTGACATGGTTCACCAGGTTATATTCCAGAGCCTGCTTGGCATCGATCATTCCGGCAGTCATGATCATTTCCATGGCCCGTCCTTTCCCCACCAGCTGTGGCAGCCTCTGGGTTCCACCATATCCCGGGATCACTCCAAGGGAAACTTCGGGTAGTCCCATGCGGGCATTATCGCTGGCAATCCTGAAATGTGCAGCCATGGCCAGTTCCAGGCCGCCCCCAAGGGCAAATCCATTGACCGCGGCAATAACCGGTTTCGGAAATTCGGCCACGTAGTCAAAAAGCAATTTCTGGCCTTCTCCTGCCAGGTGGCTGCCCTCCGATTCAGAATAATCTGCAAACTCACTGATATCTGCACCCGCCACGAAAGCTTTTTCCCCACTTCCGGTAAGTATGATCACCTTGACTTCATCATCTTCCCTGGCTGCCCGGAATCCCTCATGCAGTTCATGGATGGTGGCCTTGTTCAGCGCGTTCAGCTTATTTGGTCGATTGATGGTGATATACCCAATACCGTTGTTCTTATCGAATAAAATGTTCTCGTAATTCATAGTTGATTGTTATTTTGGAAAACGTACCTTAAAGATAGTACCTTTATTTAATCTAGAGGTAAAAGTGATGCTCCCGTTGTAGTTTTCGACTATATTCTTCACCATAGCAAGTCCCAGTCCCATCCCGCTGGTTTTGGTGGTAAATTTAGGTTCAAAGACTTTTTCCTTATTTTCTTCAGAGATCCCTATACCATTATCTGAAACGGTTATACAGGCATGATCCTCTTCTTCGGTCACCGCGACCATTACTGCCGGATTTTCGACTTCCGCAACAGCCTGGATCGCGTTCTTGACAAGATTGGTCACCACCCTGATCAACTGGGTACGATCAAATTTGGCCAGGATCTCCTCTTTTTCCGTAGTGAAAATGATATAATCCTCATTGAAAATATCGAGGGCCAGCTTTACTATTTTTGGAACATTAAGCGTTTCATTCTGCTGTGCCGGCATTTTCGCGAAATTTGAAAAGGCCGATGCGATGGAGCTCATCGTATCGATCTGGTTGATAAGCGTATCACTGTATTCCCTTACTTTCTGGGTGATCTCTGGATCATCGGGATCAAATCGTCGCTGGAAATTCTGCACCGTTAGGCGCATGGGGGTTAACGGGTTCTTGATCTCATGCGCGACCTGTTTGGCCATCTCACGCCAGGCCTGTTCCCTTTCACTGGTAGCCAGTTTTACGGCACTTTCCTCCAGCTCATCGATCATGCTGTTATAGGCGGTCACCAGCTTAAAGATCTCCTGGCTCACATTCCCTATCTCGATCTTCTCATTCCGTTTGTCCAGTCGGGTCTGGGTGATCTTATCTGAAATGGTCTTAAGGGACCTGGTAATATATTTTGACAGGAAATAGGCCATGATGATCGCGATGAGCAGCATAAACAGGTAGACTTCTGTAAGCCGCACCAGGAATTCATTAAGATCCCGGGTAATGAAATAATCATCCTCCAGGTAAGGCAGGTTAAGGATCGCAAGTGGCATGAAACGATTGTCCATGATATAGGTATAGGAAGACTGAAAACGCCTGTCATCTTTTTCGGTATGGCGAATGAACCTGTTTTGACTGGATTCTTTCAGGCCTTGCAGGATCTCCTCATCCAGCTGCAGATCTGTGGTATCCCGAAAAAATGACTGGTTTGATTTGAGCTTCAGTGTTCCATTCAGGCCGTAAATGTTGAGGGGCATATTGTGGACCTGCGCGATCTCATGGATCTTGTTGCGTTCTTTAAGGATCAACTGTATGTTCTCTGCCTTGACCTCGTAGGTAGTGCTTTCAATAACGAACTTAATATGTTCGCGTATGGCTTCCTCCTTACGTTCAAGCCGATCCCGGTGATATTCTTTCGCCTCTTCTTTATACTGGTAAACGGTGATACCTCCAATTAAAATGGAAGCCAGTAAAACCAGTAAGATCATGGATAAGAAGATGCGGGTACGTAAAGAGAATTTTAAAAGCCTCATGGAATTTTCTTACTCCTGTAAAAGTATCAATTATTAAACCATTTTTAAAGGTTCGGGTTATTGGACCTTAACCTTTTATAGATCTTTATCCCCAGCATGAGCATACCGGCCAGAAGAAAGATCCCAATCACTCCATAGATCCAGTTTACCGCATCCCTGACGATCACCAGGAAAATAACCGCGAAAAGGATAAGTGTGGAACCTTCGTTCCACAGTCTCATTTGATTGGAGGTCCATTTCACCACATCCTGCTGAAGTTGTTTATAGATGATATGGCACTTCCAGTGGTACAAATACAGCAAAAGCACAAAGCCGAGTTTCACAAGCATCCACTCCTGCTCCAGCCAGAAGGGTGTGAGGTATAATAACCAGAAAGCAAAAAAGCTGGCCAGAACGGCAGATGGCCAGGTGATGATATACCACAGCCTTTTGGTCATTAATTTGAGTTGCCCGCTTAGGATCGTACGATCCGGTTCGGGTTTTTGCATCGCTTCAATATGGTAAATGAACAACCTGGGAATATAAAAAAGCCCCGCAAACCAGGTGATGACAAAGATCAAATGCAGGGATTTAATGTATAAATAGTATTCCATAGGTGGTTCGGACCTTAGTTGTAAAGATAGAAAAACAGGAAATTCCTACAGCATTCCTATTGAGAATACCTTGACCTGCCGGGAAATTATTCTGTGGCCACCGGTTGGGTTGCCCATTCATCCACCCAACGTGCCAGGACTTTTACCCATTCATCGCGATCATTAAGACAGGGCACCACCGTGAATTCTTCCCCTCCAACTTCTTCGAATATCTCCTTTCCTTCCATGGCGATCTCCTCCAGTGTTTCGAGGCAATCTGAAACGAAGGCGGGAGTGACTATGGCAAGTTTCTTAGTGCCCTGCAGCCCCATTCTTTCAATGGTACGGTCTGTATAGGGCTTCAACCATGGATCAAAACCAAGCCTGGACTGGAAAGAAACCGAATAGGAACCTTCTTTCATCTCAAGGTACTCAGCCACCAGCCGGGTAGTTTCATAACATTGATGCCTGTAGCAAAACTGGTGTGCTGCCGACGGGGTCTGGCAACAGGAGCCGTCAATTTTACAGTGGGATTTGGTAATGTCGCTTTTCCTGATATGCCTTTCCGGGACACCGTGATAGGAGAAAAGCAGGTGCTCGTAATCCACGTCCTTCAGACTTTCAGAAATACTGTTTCCTAAAACCTTTATGTAATCGGCATGATTGTAAAAAGCAGGAACCGAGGTGAATTTCATCTCCGGAAAATGCTGTTTCCGAAGTTCTTCTGCCAAAACAAGAATGGTTTCGGTTGTCGCCATGGCGAATTGCGGATATAATGGAAAGACCAGCACCTCATCCACTCCCTGGTCGTGTAATTTCTGTAATCCACTTAAGATGTTCGGTTTCCCGTAACGCATGGCAAGCGCAATGGGAACCGAAGTAAGGGTGTCTACCTTCTCCTGGAGCCGCTCTGAAAGTACAATGAGGGGAGAACCTTCTTCCCACCAGATCTTTTCATAGGCCTCTGCCGATTTTTTGGGCCGGGTATTCAGGATGATCCCACGTACGATGAGGGACCGGGCCCAGAACGGTACATCGATCACCCGCTCATCCATAAGAAATTCATCGAGATATTTCTTTACATCTTTGGGATCGGTACTTTCCGGGGATCCCAGATTGACCAGAAGAACGCCTTTACTCATAGAAACTATTTTAGGGTTCAAAAATACGATTATAAAATGTTCACATAAAACATCTACGCATTTTTAAAGGTGATGCTGCTATTGTTTTGAGTTATAATCGGTGATCGTGTCAGAGGACAGCGACATGAGATATTTTTTAGGGGTAGTCCCGAATTTCTTTTTAAAAGCTGCAATAAAGTGGCTGGACGTACTGTAACCCACCTTCAGGCCAACCTCATTCACATTATAGTCGCCGGAATCCAGGAGCTTTCGCGCAAATTCCATTTTATAATCAAAGAGAAAACTATAGACAGAATCCCCGTAGATCTGTTTAAAACCTTCTTTAAGTTTTTTGAGGCTCAATCCTATTTCCCGCGACAATTCCTGCAGGGATGGCGGCTCGGCCATATTGGCAATGACAATATCCTTGGCTTTTTTTATTTTAAGCACATTCTCTTCATCACTCAAGAACGGGCATTGCTCCACATCTGCCTCTTCGGTACGGTTAAAGTACAAACTCAGCAATTCGTAGGCCTTAGCTTTATAATAGAGGTTCCTTATGTAAGAGGCTACATTGAAATTGAGCAACTGGTTGAGCGCGATGACCATTGAAGGGGAAATGGGCGCATCCTTATAGTACTTTTTATCCCGGTTCTCTGCGTTTAAAAAGCTGATATAATCAGCTTCCTGGGAGAACAGGGAATGAAATTTCTTTATGGAGACCACAATGGAGATCACCCAGCTATTGGGCTGTAATTCGATATCTATAGGCAGGTTTTGCTCAGGGTTGTAAAGAAGCAGGGAATTCTCCTCTTCAAGGGGGATCTTATAATTGCCATTATTGAAGAAGAACCGTCCTTCCCCTTTTCCGCAAAAATGGAACTGTATGAAGGTACTGGCGATATTACGAAGGATCTTATGGGGTTTGTCATCATCGTTCTGAAACCGTAAAATATAGAACCCTTCCTCCAGTTTCGTCTTTTCAAAAACCCCTCCAGCGATATTTTTTTCTGTTGCTCCCATGGAATTTTGTCTTTATCTATTTAGAAACGTTCTAAACAAAAACGCTCCAACCCTCCTTTTCATAGGTAAAATTACGGGAAAAATATGATGTAGATCAGTTTTTTCCCTAAAATCTCGCGTAGCGTTACAAATAGTACTTTTGGCGTTGTTTTTTACTTTATGCTTGTATTAATTTTGCTAATTGAATCTAATCAGATACATGAAGGACTATAATATTTCGAGTGGCAAGCACTTTTACACCATTGGTTTGAGTTACAAGAAAGCCGATGCCGAGATACGTGGCCACTTTAGCTTAAGCGATGAGGGCAAGAAGAAGCTGCTTCTTCAGGCAAAGGATGAAGGGATCGATGGATTGATCGTGACCTCCACGTGTAACAGAACCGAGATCTATGGTTTTGCTCAGCATCCATTCCAGCTCATCAAACTGCTCTGCGAGCATACCCATGGTACAGTAGAGGAATTTGAAAAAGTAGCTTATGTCTATAAAAATAAGGAAGCTATTTCCCATATGTTCAGGGTAGGGACAGGACTTGACAGCCAGATCCTGGGTGACTTCGAGATCATAAGCCAGCTTAAGGTTGCTTTTCTCCAGTCGCGGGAAGCCGGGGTTGCAAATCCCTTTTTTGAGCGTCTTATCAACTCGGTCATACAGGCCAGCAAACGTATCAAGAATGAAACCGATATCTCTTCCGGAGCAACTTCGGTAAGTTTCGCCTCGGTACAATACATCCTCAACAATGTAAAAAATCCTTCAGAAAAGAACATTTTACTCTTTGGTACAGGGAAGATAGGAAGGAATACCTGTGAAAACCTGGTCAAGCATACCAGGAACCACAAGATCACCCTTATCAACAGGACCAAAGACAAGGCTGAAAAGATAGCCGGAAAGTTTGACCTTACGGTTAAGGATTATGCAGACCTGCAGTCGGAGATACGCGAGGCCGATATCCTCATCGTGGCTACCGGTGCACAGCACCCTACCGTTACCAGGGAATTGATCTACAACAAAAAAGACCTGCTGATCCTGGACCTTTCCATACCCAAAAACGTGGCAGATGATGTAAAAGAACTTTCGGGCGTGCACCTGGTGCACCTGGACCAGCTTTCCATGATCACAGATCAGAACCTGGAGCGCAGGAAGGAATCCATTCCCCAGGCAAAAGCGATCATTAAAGAGGTTGAAACAGAATTCAACAACTGGCTTGAAACCAGAAAATTTGCCCCTACCATCAAAGCGCTTAAGAAGAAACTGAAATCAATGAAGGATGCCGAACTTGATTTCCAACGCAGGAAGATCAGCGATTTCAATGACAAACAGGCGGAGATCGTGAGCGACCGCATCATTCAGAAGATCATGAATCATTTTGCCAACCACCTGAAAGGAGATTCCAATACTACAGACGAGAGTATTGACCTGATCCAGAAAGTATTTCAGCTTGAAGATCCTGCCGCGACGAAATGACGAAAACCATTAGAATAGGAACACGGGACAGTGAACTTGCTCTCTGGCAGGCCAATACCGTTAAGAACGCTTTAGAGGCACTGGGCCACAAGACCGAGCTGGTACCTGTGAAGTCCCAGGGAGACCTGGTGCTTGATAAGCCTTTATACGAATTCGGCATCACGGGGATCTTCACTAAGACCCTTGATGTAGCCCTACTGACCGATACCATAGATATCGCCGTGCACTCCATGAAAGATGTACCCACGGCACTCCCTCACGGGGTCGTGGAGGCGGCTGTGCTCAAAAGGGCACACACCCAGGATATCCTCCTTCACAAAGGACTGGATTTCCTGGAAACCGAAGGAACAATCGCCACGGGAAGCTTACGTCGTAAGGCTCAGTGGCTGAATAAATACCCGGAACACCAGGTGGTGGATTTGCGCGGGAATGTCAATACTCGCCTGCAAAAGCTACAGGACAATGACTGGCAGGGAGCGATCTTTGCCGCTGCCGGCCTGGAAAGGATCAATCTCAAACCTGAATCCTATCTTGACCTCAACTGGATGATCCCGGCCCCGGCCCAGGGAGCCATGCTTGTGGTAACTAAAGAAGAAGATGATTTTTGCCGCCAGGCCCTGTCTGCCCTAAACCATGAAAAATCGGCTATTTGTGTTCATATAGAACGGGAATTCCTCCGGACCCTGGAGGGCGGCTGTACGGCACCCATAGGGGCTTTGGCCACCATAGAAAAGGATATGATCCACTTTAAAGGCGCACTTTTTAGTCTGGACGGCACACAAAAAATCGAAACAGAAAGATCCATTCCTGTTTCTGAAAAAACCTCGTTTGGAGAGGCCTGCGCCCGGGAGGTACTGGAACGTGGAGGAGCGATCCTGATGAAAGAGATCAAAGACTCTATCAAAAATATATGAACCCGAGAATCCTCTCCACGAAGATCCTAAGCCGCAGTCAAAAAGAACTTCTTTTAAATGCCGGTCTGGGGGTGGTGGAGCATAATTTCATTTCTATTGTACCCCTTGATTTTAAAGTGAACGACCTGCCCCGGAACATCATTTTTACGAGCAAGAACGCCGTTAAAGCGGTTCTGGACCGTCCCAATGTTCATCTCCCGAATACGGTCCGCATGTATTGTGTAGGGGAGAAAACAGCAAGCTTGCTCAAGGAGCGGGGATATACCGTGGTCAAAACCGCTCCCTATGGACAGGAACTGGGCCGGAAGATCATCGAATCAGGTATCCGGGAGCCTTTTCTTTTTTTCTGCGGAAGAAAAAGACGGCCCGAGATGCCCGAGCTTCTCAGGCAAAACGGAATTGACCTTACCGAGATCGAGGTTTACGATACCGGTTTGACCCCAAAAAAAATAGATTGTACCTTTGATGGAGTACTGTTCTTTAGTCCCAGCGGGGTCCAAAGCTACTATTCCCTGAATGAAGCCCCCGAAAGTGTGGCGTTCTGTATTGGGGAAACCACTGCTTCTGAAGCAAAGAAATACAGCCCGCAGGTAAAAACAGCCTCGGTTCCCAGCATTGAAAACATTGTGGTGCAGGCGATAAAATATTTTAAACAGCACTAGGACCAAAGCCGGTGCTTTAACAAAACTGAAATCTACTCTTATGATAAAAAATGATCTTTTCCTGAAGGCCTTAAGGGGTGAAACCGTTGAACGGCCACCGGTATGGATGATGAGACAGGCAGGACGCTACCTGCCCGACTTCATGAAGCTGAAAGAAAAATATGATTTCTTCACCCGCTGCCGTACGCCCGAACTGGCTACTGAGATCACCGTAATGCCTATCAGGCAAATAGGAACCGATGCCGCGATCCTCTTTAGTGATATCCTGGTGGTGCCGCAGGCGATGAATATCGAGGTGGAGATGAAACCCGGAGTGGGTCCCTGGCTTCCAAACCCGGTGAGGACCATGGAGGATGTGAACCGGGTGATCGTGCCCGATATAGACGAGACGCTGGGCTATGTGATGGAAGCCATCAAAATGACCAAAAAGGAACTGAATGATGAAGTACCCCTGATTGGTTTCGCGGGGTCTCCATGGACCATACTTTGTTATGCAGTACAGGGACAGGGTTCCAAGAACTTTGATATCGCGAAGCAATTCTGCTTCACCAACCCACAGGCTGCTCATACCTTATTGCAAAAGATCACCGACACCACCATTTCCTATCTCAAGGCGAAAGTAGATGCCGGCGTGGATGCCGTACAGGTATTCGATTCCTGGGGCGGGATGCTTTCCCCTGCAGATTATGAAGAGTTCTCCTGGAAATACATCCAGCAGATCATAGATGCCTTAAAGCCGCATACCCATGTGATCGCTTTTGGAAAAGGCTGCTGGTTTGCCCTTGAAAAAATGTCGGTTTCAGGTGCTTCCGCTTTGGGTGTGGACTGGACCTGCGCTCCAAAGACCGCAAGGGACTTGACCGGGGGCGAGATCACCCTTCAGGGGAATTTTGATCCAAGCCGTCTTTTCTCACCGCCGTCTGTGATTAAGAATATGGTACACACCATGATCAACGAATTTGGGAAGGATCGTTACATCGTGAACCTTGGCCACGGTATACTTCCAAATATTCCGGTGGAAAATGCCCAGGCATTTGTAGACGCCGTGAAAGAATACGGCAGCTAAACCGCACCGGAAAAATTTCGGCTATTATGAAAGAGCAATTTTACGCATATATACAGGACCTGCAGGACAGTATCACTGCCCGACTGGAGGAGATAGACGGAAAAGCGGTTTTTAGGGAAGATCTCTGGGAAAGGCCTGAGGGCGGCGGGGGTCGAACCCGGGTTATCGAGAACGGAGCTGTCTTTGAAAAGGGAGGTGTGAATATCTCCCGGGTCCATGGCCCTCTTGCCCCCACCATGCAGAAATATTTTGGCGTCGGGGAAGTGGATTTCTTTGCCTGTGGCCTTAGCCTTGTCCTACACCCAAAGAACCCCATGGTACCCACCGTACATGCCAACTGGCGCTATTTTGAAATGTACGGGAAGGACGGCAAAATGGTGGACAGCTGGTTTGGGGGAGGACAGGACCTTACCCCCTATTATCTTTTTGAAGAAGATGCAACGCATTTTCACCAGGTGTGCAAGAACGCCTGCGACAAACATGACCCGGCCTTTTACCCTGAATATAAGAAGAAATGCGATGAATACTTCTGGAATTCACACCGGGATGAAGCCAGAGGGATCGGGGGATTGTTCTTCGACTACTGCAAAGCCTCCGGGGAAAGGCAGATGGAGGACTGGTACGATTTCGTGACCGAGGTGGGCGACAGTTTTTTAGATGCTTATATTCCCATAGTGGAAAAAAGAAAGGACCTGCAGTATTCGCGGCAAACCAGGGACTGGCAGGAAATACGGCGTGGCCGATATGTGGAATTCAACCTTGTGCATGATAAAGGCACTCTTTTTGGCTTAAAGACCAACGGCCGTATCGAGAGTATCCTAATGAGCCTGCCCCCGCATGTACAGTGGGTCTACGACCATCATCCCGAGCCTGGAAGCGAGGAAGAGAAGCTGCTGAAGGTCCTGGAGAATCCCAGGAGCTGGGTAGATCAATAATACCCCGGCAGGAGAGAACTGAAGCTTTATTTTTAAACAAGACAACATGTTAATACGAAACCGAAGACTTAGAAGCAGTGAATCCATAAGAAGCCTGGTGCGTGAAACTGCACTCACCCCTAACGATTTTCTGGTTCCCCTGTTCGTAGTGGAAGGCAAAAATGTAAAGGAAGAGATCGCCTCCATGCCGGCATACTACCGGTACAGCCTGGACCTTATAAAAGAGGAAGTAAAGGAATTGTGGAACCTGGGGCTAAAGGCGGTACTGGTGTTTGTAAAGGTTCCTGATAATCTTAAGGACAACAAAGGCACAGAAGCTTTGAACAAAGATGGCCTTATGCAGCGGGCCGTGCAGGTCATTAAGGAGACGGTTCCAGAAATGCTGGTGATGACAGATGTAGCCCTTGACCCTTATTCTTCATACGGGCACGACGGAATTGTGGAAAACGGAGAGATCGTGAATGATTCCACTACCGCGATCCTGGCTAAGATGGCCCTTTCACATATAAAGGCGGGGGCCGATTTTGTAGCGCCCAGCGACATGATGGATGGAAGGGTGCTAAGCATCAGGGAATTATTGGAAAAAGAAGGCTTTAACAAAGCGGGGATCATGAGCTACAGCGCCAAGTTTGCCTCGGCTTTCTATGGCCCCTTCAGGGATGCCCTTGATTCGGCACCCGGTTTTGGCGATAAAAAGACCTACCAGATGGATCCTGCCAACCGCGATGAAGCGGTAAGGGAAACACTTCTTGACATAGAAGAAGGCGCCGATATTATAATGGTGAAGCCGGGATTGTGTTACCTCGACATTGTTAGAGACCTGAAAAATACGGTGAATGTACCGGTAGCGGTTTACCAGGTAAGCGGGGAGTATGCGATGATAAAGGCCGCCTCAGAAAAAGGATGGCTGGATCATGATGCCGTCATGCTCGAGCAGTTAACGGCCATAAAAAGAGCCGGGGCCAATATGATCGCAAGTTATTTTGCGAAAGATGCGGTAAAACTGCTGTAAAATACTTATTCTGAAATGAACAAAAAAGGAGGAGCGTCGGCTCCTCCTTTTTTTGTTATTGAGCTTCTTCAACCCCTTGTAAATAAAGGAATTTATAAGGAAAAAACTGACTGGTTCAGAGGCCTGCAGCAGCTACCCGTTGCGTCCGTAAGGCTTATAAAATCAGGGGGGTTAAGAATCATTTATGTTTCTATTAATACATTTTCACAAGCTCCTCTTGTACCTTTGGTTTCGCTGGTTTCCTGAATGCTTCAGAAACCTTGCTGGGTACAATTCCCCCTCTGGAAATATTTCAGAACCCGATAATTTTATAAGCAAACCTGTTCCGGAATGTTTTTCCGGCACTAAACTATTTGATAAAATCGATGAAAAACACTCCGACTTCAAGAATAGCGATCGTTACCGGCGGAAGCAGTGGAATAGGTAAAGCCATCGCTGAAAAACTCGAAGCAGGCGGAGTGACAGTTATTGTAGCTGACAAGACCCCTCCCGAAAAGGACGGGCCGGGGATCTTCAGGAAATGTGACGTGACCAGCGGGGAAGATATTGACCGGCTTTATGCCTGGGTCGCTGAAAACGCAGGAAAGCCGGATATTCTGGTTTTGAATGCGGGACAGGGTATCCAGGAAAAATTATGTGAAGGGGACCCTGCCAAATGGCAGGAAATAATCCACACCAATCTGATGGGGCCCCTGCGCTGCATACGCTCTTTCGTGCCCGATATGCAGAAGGCGCAAAAAGGAAATGTCGTTTTCATTTCCTCCGTTTCGGCAAATCAGCCTCATCCCTACGGCGGCATTTACAGTGCTTCCAAAACCGCCCTCGAAGTGATCGCAGAGACACTGAGGCTGGAAACCCTCCCCCATGTAAATATTACAGTGGTAAGTCCGGGGATTGTTGACACCGGATTTTTCAACAACCAGCTTTCCGGCTCGGGATCAGTCGAAGAAATGGGCATGGGATCTATTTCTCCTGAAGAGATCGCGGAAGATGTGTGGTATGCGCTGCAAAAAAAACCCGGTACCAGCATCAACAAGATCGTCACCAGGCCAAGTCCCCAGGAGTTCTAATTTTTTAAAATCGAATTAACCAATCAAAAACATTTAACCACATGCAGAAGAAAGTACTAATAACCGGAGGTGCAGGATTTATCGGCTCTCATCTCGCCGATGAACTGCTCAGCAAGGGATATAGTGTTCGGGCTTTAGACAACCTCTCTGAACAGGTACATGGAAAATCAGCCGAAAGGCCCCAATACCTGGACCCCCGGGTAGAACTTCAAATAGGCGACATACGCGATCGTGAAGCGGTAGCAAAAGCGCTGGAAGGTATAGATGCCGTTTTTCATCTTGCCGCAATGGTTGGTGTGGGACAAAGCATGTATCAGATAAAGGATTATACCGATGTGAACAACGTAGGTACAGCGGTTTTGATGGAAGCCTTAATGGAGAAGCCTGTAGAAAAACTGGTCGTGGCTTCCAGTATGAGCATCTATGGAGAAGGCCTTTATAAGGACGCAGCCGGCAACCAGCGAATGGAATGTGAAAGAAACCTGGCAGACCTGAAACAGGGAAAATGGGAAATGTTCGATGAAAAGGGCAATGCCCTGAAGCCCGTTCCCACCCCCGAGTATAAACAACCCAACCTCTCTTCGGTCTACGCCCTTTCCAAATATGACCAGGAAAGGTTAAGCCTCATCACAGGAAAAGCCTATAAAATTCCCACCACTGCCCTGCGTTTCTTCAATGTATACGGAACGCGGCAGGCCCTGTCTAATCCCTATACCGGGGTGCTGGCCATTTTCGCTTCCCGCCTGCTGAATGAAAACCCGCCTATGATCTTTGAGGACGGGAAACAAAAAAGGGATTTTATTCACGTTAAGGACGTAGCCCGCGCCTGCAGGCTCACCATGGAAACTCCCGAAGCCGAGGGGGAAGTTTTCAACATAGGCAGCGGTAATAAGTACACTATTGAGCATATAGCTCATAAGCTGGCCGAAGTGATGGGAAAAAGGGAAATTTCTGCCGAGATCACCGGAAAATACAGAGTGGGCGACATTCGTCACTGTTTTGCCGATACCACCAAAACCAGGAAGGTGCTCAAATTCGAACCGGAAGTGAAATTCGAGGACGGACTCTATGAACTCGCTGAATGGCTGAAAACCCAGATCGCTACTGATAATGTTGGGAAAGCCAGCAACGAGCTATCCTCCAGAGGTCTAACCGTATAAAAAATTTGAGCAATGGAGAAAAAGAAAGAAAATAAATCAACAACCCCAACCCTCGGGATCCTCGAATGGTTCAGGCCCGGAGAATATGAGGAAGTAAAAAACGCTATTGCCGATCTCGACAAACTGGGCATCAAACACCTGCGTACCGGTATCTCCTGGGCAGACTGGTATGTGGAAGGCACAGAAGAATGGTATGACTGGTTGTTCGCCGAACTCGATAAACACGTGGAGATCCTGCCCTGTTTTCTTTACACTCCTCCTTCCATAGGAGAAATGGAGAAAACCTCTTCCCCGCCAAAAGACCTGAAGGCTTACGCCGATTTCCTCGACATCATGATCACCCGCTACGGTCAGTATTTCGAGTGGGTGGAACTCTGGAATGAACCCAATAATAAAATAGAATACGATTACACGCTTGACTTTTCCTGGAACAAGTTCTCTTCCATGATCGATATGGCCGCCTACTGGGCAAAGCAGAGAGGAAAGAAAACCCTTCTTGGAGGCATGAGCCCCATAGACCCCAACTGGCTGCAAATGATGGTCGAACGTGGAGCATTAAAAAATATCGATGCCATAGGTATCCACGGTTTTCCCCATGTCTTTGACCAGCAATGGAAAGGATGGGAAGTTAATATCAATAGCGTAAGGGAAGTATTGGAAAATGCCGGACTGGAAAAGCAGATCTGGATCTCTGAAGCAGGTTTTTCAACCTGGCAAAAAGATGAGGTCAAGCAATATGAAGAATTCAAGAAAGTGATAAATGCAGATGCGGACCGAGTGTACTGGTATTCCCTGAAGGACCTGGACCCAAAGAACGCGACGGTAGGCGGGTTCCATCTGGATGAAAGGGAATATTTCTTCGGGCTTCTAGAAGTGGACGGAAACCCGAAATTGCTCTACAAGCTCCTGCAAAAAGGAGGAGTGAAAAACATTCATAACCACCCTTACATCAGCAAAAATTATCAGATCGATCCAGATGAGAAATACGTCCTTATAACCGGGGGAGCCGGATTTATAGGGACCAATCTGGCGTCCCGTCTCCTTTCCGAAGGAAAAAGAGTGATGATCTATGACAGCCTTTTTAGGGAAGGTGTGGAAGAGAACCTGCAATGGCTGCAGAAGGAGTATGGGGATAAGCTTATTGTACAGATTTCTGATATCAACGAAACCCAGATCCTAAAGCAATGTGTAAACGGTGCCAGGGAAGTTTTTCATTTATGCGCCCAGGTAGCGGTGACCTCCTCAGTGACCAATCCACTTCACGATTTTGAAGTCAACCTGAAGGGCACCTTCCACCTTCTCGAAGCCATCAGGACCTCAGACCATCAGCCACCCCTGATCTTCACCTCTACCAACAAGGTATACGGCAATCTTCAGGATGTGAAGATGCAGGAGAACAGCACGCGGTACTATCCCTCAGACAAAAAGATGAAAAAGTACGGCATCAACGAAAAGATCCCGCTGGATTTCCACAGTCCCTACGGGTGTTCAAAAGGTGC
>JBEPWW010000010.1:0-13247 GCA_041642215.1 Salinimicrobium sp.
GAGAATAAGGAAGTGGATTTTGAAAATACCTCCATTACTCAGAATACCCGGGTAAGCTATCCAATCCATCATATCAATAACATTCAGGACCCATCTATAGGGGATAAACCAAAGAACATATTTTTTCTTACGGCAGATGCTTTTGGAGTATTGCCTCCAATCAGTAAATTGACGCCGGGACAGGCAGCATATCACTTCATTAGTGGGTACACTGCCAAGGTTGCAGGTACAGAAGCAGGTGTGGATGAGCCGGTACCAAGCTTTTCAGCTTGTTTTGGAGCACCTTTCATGCCTCTGCACCCAACGAAGTATGCAGAAATGCTTAGCGCGAAAATGAAGGAAGCCCACGTGAATGTCTGGCTGGTAAATACCGGGTGGACAGGGGGTCCTTACGGAGTAGGTTCAAGAATGAAATTGCGTTTTACGCGGGAGATGATCAGTTCTGCTTTAGAAGGGAAGCTGGAGAATGTTACTTACGAAGAGCATCCAATTTTCGGTCTTTCCATGCCTACAGAATGTGAAAACGTTCCTGCTGAGGTGTTAAATCCACGAAACACCTGGAAAGATAAGGAAGCTTATGATAAAAAAGCCAATGAACTGGCTCATTCATTCCAGAAGAACTTCAGTAAATTTGAGCAACAGGCCAACGAGGAGATCATGTCTGGAGCGCCAAAGGCTTCATAGTACTAAAGAAATTTCAGTAATAAAAAAAACCGGCAATTTGCCGGTTTTTTTTATTTGATATGATCATTAATGATGTTTCTTGTTCATCTCTTTGATATACTTCTCCAGTGCCATGGTCATGGAGGGAGTCTCTGGAGTGGGGGCAAGGATATTTACCGTAAGCCCATGTTCTTTTGCAGCCTTCACTGTGGTATTGCCAAATACTGCGATCCTCGTATTTTTCTGTTCAAAGTCGGGAAAATTCTCAAATAAAGATTTGATTCCGCTGGGGCTGAAAAATACCAGGATGTCATAAAACACCTCTCTTAAATGAGAGAGATCACTTACCACTGTTTTGTAAAAGGTGCCCTGTTTCCAGTCTACGCCAAGTTTATTCAGCGTTTTTGGCACGTCTGGCTTCAGCATGTCTGAAGAAGGGAGCAGGAACTTTTCGTTCTTATATTTCTTGATCAGGGGAGAAAGTTCAGCAAATGTTCTTTTCCCTACATAGATCTTTCTTTTTCTGTAAACCACATATTTTTGCAGGTAATAAGCTACTGCCTCACTCTGGCAAAAATATTTAAGGGTATCGGGTACTTTATAGCGCATCTCATCTGCAATCCTGAAAAAATGATCCACAGAATTACGACTTGTGAGAATGATGGCAGTATATTTTGAAAGGTCAATTTTTTGTTGTCTCACATCTTTTGAAGAAACCCCTTCTACATGTATAAACGGGATAAAGTCAATCTTCACTTTTTGTTTTTCCTCAAGTTCAAAATAAGGAGAATTCTCAACCTTCGGTTCCGGTTGAGAAACCAAAATTGTTTTCACTTTCATATACTTTTCTTTTTATTACCTACCACTTTGTAATTAGCTTATACAAAATAAAATAAGGTCCAATTTCGAGAGCGCAAAGATACAAAATAAAATAAAACCAATGGCTCAAAATATATTGTTGATTTTTTCTAAAAAATCCGGCGATCGTTATAAAGTTTACAAAGAGGATAACAGCCAGGGTTATGTAAAGAGCTGTTGCCGAGGGTTGCCACACATAAATGAAGATCATGCTTATGGGGAGCAGGACCAGGGACATGAAGTTGCGATAACTTAATTTATAGATCAGGTAGTAGTCCATTTTCTGGTCCAGGGAGAGTATATTGGCCAGGATCTTCTCGATCGAAAATTTCAGTAAAACAAAGGCGGTATAGGCTGTTGCGATCCTAAGGAACAATACCGGTGGTTTATGGGGTACAGATTCGCTGAAAGTCATATAGAAAATATAGAGAAAAAGGCCCACAGATATGATGTTGACTGTGAACAGGAGGATGTTAAAAGGATGGAAAACCTTCGTTTTTTTACCTTTTAACAGCAGGTATTTATCGGTGGCGAACAACATGATGAAGTGTTCGAACCGCTGAGTATAGACAAAGCGGGTTACCACCAGGAGTATGAGAACAGCCAGCAGCAATAAGGTTATCCAATCTTGTGTACCGGTATGTCTTTCTATAGCCTCCAATTGGAATAATTTCTACAAAGGTAGAATTTATACGATGAAAAGACAGATTAAATACAAAATGCTATCCTTAAAAATAGTTACCTTTGCCTTAAAAGCTACTGTATGCCAGATGGGATTGTTTTGATACCCACCTACAACGAAATCGAGAACATTGAACGCATAATTAGAAATGTTTTTTCTCTGCAACGAAATTTTCATGTTCTGGTTGTGGATGATAATTCTCCAGATGGTACAGCCCAGGCTGTTGAGCTCCTGCAACAGGAATTCGGGGATAGGCTTTTTTTGGAAGAGAGGAAGAATAAATCGGGACTGGGGACTGCATATATTCTCGGTTTCCGGTGGTCTCTAAAGAGGGATTATGATTACATTTTCCAAATGGATGCAGATTTCTCTCATAATCCCAATGATTTGATCAGGCTGTACAACGCGTGTAAGAAAGGACAGGCCGATGTGGCTATTGGTTCCCGATATAAGACCGGGGTCAATGTGGTGAACTGGCCAATGAGCAGGGTGCTGTTGTCGTGGGTGGCCTCAAAATATGTGCGGCTGATCACCGCACTGCCTATTCACGATACTACGGCAGGGTTTGTGTGTTATCACAGGAGCGTACTGGAAAAGATCAACCTCGATAAAATTCGTTTTGTGGGGTATGCTTTTCAAATAGAAATGAAGTTCAAGGCCTATATGGCCGGGTTTAAAATAGAAGAGGTCCCGGTGATATTCACTGACAGGACCCGTGGAACATCAAAGATGAGCGGCTCCATTATTTGGGAAGCGGTGTTTGGCGTAATAAAAATGAAAATTAATAGTTTTTTTAAAAGACGATGAAGTAATGATGAAGAAGGTGCTAATCAAGAATGCAAAAATTGTAAATGAAGGATCAATTAAAGAAGGGGATGTATTCATTGAAGATGGAATAATAACAGAAATAGCTTCCAGTATAAGTGCTAAATCTGCAGATATGGTCATACATGATGCCGAAGGGAATTATCTTCTGCCCGGGGTTATCGATGATCAGGTGCATTTTAGAGAGCCGGGTCTTACTCATAAGGAGACGATTCGTACAGGATCTAAGGCAGCTGTTGCCGGGGGAATAACTTCTTACTTCGAAATGCCCAACACCAACCCGCAAACAACCACTATTGAGCTGCTTGAGAAAAAATTTGATATAGCAAAGGAAACCTCTTACGCCAACTACTCCTTTATGTTTGGGGGTACCAATGATAATCTGGAAGAGATTAAAAAGGTCAATCCAAAAACCACCGCCGCCCTTAAGCTGTTTTTGGGTTCCTCAACAGGGAACATGCTGGTGGATGATGAAAAAGTACTGGAAAAGATCTTTAAGGAGTCCCCGCTTATCATCGCAGCCCATTGTGAGGATGAGGCTACTATTAAAAAGAACCTGCAGGAGTGTGTGGAGCGCTATGGCGATGACATTCCCATGGAACTGCATCCCAAGATAAGGAGTGAAGAAGCCTGTTATCTTTCTTCCTCCAGAGCTGTTGCCCTGGCAAAAAAAACAGGAGCGAGGCTCCATGTGTTTCACCTTTCCACGGCCAAAGAGCTTAAGCTGTTCGATAGTAGAAAAGCTTTAAAGGATAAAAAAATTACAGCAGAAGTTTGTATACATCATCTTTGGTTCAACGACCAGGATTATGAAAAAAAGGGAAGCTTTATTAAATGGAACCCAGCGGTAAAGACAACAAAGGATCAGGAGGCTTTGCTCAAGGGGCTCCTGGATGATAAACTGGATGTGATCGCTACAGATCATGCGCCACATACCCGGGAAGAGAAGAAAAATGTCTATACGAAGGCTCCAAGTGGAGGTCCGTTAGTACAACATGCCCTTCCCGCCATGCTGCAGTTCTATCACCAGGGGAAGATCTCCCTGGAAAAGATCGTGGAAAAAATGTCCCATAACCCTGCTATCCTTTTTGAGATCGAGAAACGCGGATTCATAAGGGAAGGTTATAAAGCCGATCTGGTTATCGTGGACCTTAATGCCCCATGGTCTGTACAGCAGGATAATATTCTATACAAATGCGGCTGGTCCCCCTTTGAAGGGACAACCTTCAAGTCACGGGTCACTCACACCTTTGTAAACGGAAACCTGGTGTATAAGAATTTTCAATTTACTCCTTTTGTAAAGGCAGAGAGAATTACATTTAACAGATAAGCCTGTCATGAGATTGAAGTTTCCCATCATAATGTGTTTGATGCTGTTGCTGGGCTCCTGCCAAAATGTGGAACGAAGCCCACGGCCTGATGACCTCATACCCCATGATAAAATGGTAGAGGTGCTTACAGAGCTGTCATTACTGCACGGGGCAAGGAGTTATAATAAAACGCTGCTCGAAGAAAAGGGGATACGCCCACAGGACTATTTATGGGAGAAATTTGATATTGATAGTTTGCAGTTTTTGCGCAGCAACAACTATTATGCTGAAAATTACAAACAATATCAGCAAATCTATGGTCGGGTGCAAACCAGGCTGGAAGAATACAAAGCCCGGTTTGATTCGCTTCGAGAACTGGAGGAGCGGGACCGGGAGGATTCTTTGGAGATATCGGGAGATACGATCAGAGATCCTCAGAGGATCTTAAGAGGCGGCAGCAGGGATAGTCTTCTGCCGGTGGATACTCTAATTAATATTGACAGCCTTCAATTTGAGGAAGGGGAGTTAAGCCGGGAGGCCATTCATTCTGAAGATAGCATTAGATAGTGTCTTTTTTGTAAAAGCTGCCTGTTTGGTCGATAACCCGGTTGAGGTCTTCAAAATTAAAATTAAGACGGATTATTATCTTTTCGCTGCTATAACTGGTTTTCTCGAAGAGGCTCTTTGCCGAATGACGGCTAAGCTGTCTTTTTTTCCCTGAAAGCCGCCCCAGTGAATTCTCCCACAGCCATCCTGCAGTGACCATCCATGGTTTTAATGGCTTTGATGGAGCCGGTTTGTCAATTGATTCTGCTACTTTCTCCAGTATTGATCGAAATGACCTGTTTTCGGCTACCAGGACAAACTGCTCTCCCTCTATAGGGGAATCCATTAGTTGGTGCATGCCGAATACGACATCCTGTACTCCTACAAAACCGGTTATCTTTGGGAAGTGATACTTTAATCCCCTGTCTACTTTTAGAAAGATAAGACCGCTGCCAGAATTCCAAAATCCCGGTCCAATGATGACCCCGGGGTTGACTATCACAACCGGTACTCCTTCCTGGCTTGCACGCCACACCTCCATTTCTGCGCCAAATTTGGTGATCGCATACATGGTGTGATTTTTCTCTTTGTTCCAGTGCGAATTTTCGGTGATTTCAGCCTGCCCGGGTTTCTTGCTGAAGGTGGCAATGGAACTTACATAACACAATTTCCTGACCTTTGTGCTTATGCATAAATTCACCACGTTGGCAGTACCCTCAATATTTATCCTGCGTAGTTTCAGGTCTTCAGAGGGGTCAAAGGAAATATATGCTGCACAATGGTAGACGTAGTCCACTCCTTTAAAGGCTTTGCTTAGCGCGGGGATATCAGTGATGTCTGCCCTCATCCACTGGATCGAGTTAAAAAGTCGTATGCTCTCTTCTTCTGGAACCCTGTAGGCAAAAACTTTCTTTACCGCTTGAAGGCTTTTCTCGCTGCGGTAAATGGCCCGTACCTTTTCCTGGGATTTTACCAACTCGAGCAGGAGATGGGATCCGACTAAACCTGTGCCTCCGGTAACTAAAATCATCCGGTAAATATAAGGAAATCCACTTAGGAAAAATGGTGGTTTATGGTATCTTTACGGCTGTTTTTATCTCAAAAAAATCATTATGCATAAAAATTTTGTAGAAGAGATCACCTGGAGAGGAATGTTGCACGATGTAATGCCCGGTACAGAGGAGCATTTACAGGAAGGCCTTAGAGCGGCATATGTGGGTATCGATCCAACTGCCGATTCGCTTCATATTGGGCATCTGGTAGGGGTTATGATGCTGCGTCATTTCCAGTTATGCGGCCATAAGCCGGTTGCGCTGGTTGGTGGTGCTACCGGGATGATAGGGGATCCTTCGGGAAAATCAAATGAAAGAAATCTGCTTGATGAGGCCACTTTGCTGCATAATCAGAACGCCCTGAAAGCACAACTGGCGAAATTCCTGGATTTTGGAAGTGACGCCCCCAATTCAGCCGTACTGGTCAATAATTATGACTGGATGAAGAACTTCTCTTTCCTGGATTTCATCAGGGATGTAGGGAAACACATTACCGTAAATTATATGATGTCCAAGGAATCGGTGAAGAAAAGATTGTCTTCAGATGCTTCCGAAGGAATGTCTTTTACAGAATTCACCTATCAACTGGTACAGGGTTACGATTTTCTCCATTTATACAGAGAGCTGGATTGCACCCTACAGATGGGGGGGAGTGACCAGTGGGGAAATATCACCACGGGAACAGAACTGATACGTCGTATTGGAGACGGGAAAGGTTTTGCCCTTACGTGTCCCCTGATCACGAAGGCTGACGGAACCAAATTCGGGAAAACCGAGAGCGGAAATATCTGGCTGGACCCGGCACGTACTTCTCCGTACAGGTTTTATCAGTACTGGCTAAATACCAGTGATGAAGATGCCGAAAGATTCATCAAGATCTTCACCTTTTTGCCAAAAGAGGAAATCGAAGGCCTGGTGGTAAAGCATAAGGACGCCCCTCACTTGCGACAATTGCAAAAAGTACTTGCAGAGGAGATCACGGTGATGGTGCATTCCCGTGAAGATTACGAGAACGCTGTAAAAGCTTCTGAAGTGCTCTTTGGAAAAAGTACTGCCCAGGACCTTAAAAACCTGGATGAAGCTACTTTCTTGGACGTCTTTGAAGGGGTGCCGCAGGCCGAAGTGGATCGATCAGAGGTGGAAGAAGGCCTGGATATGATCGCAGCCCTCTCGGCGAAAACAGATTTTCTCAAATCAAACGGGGAAGCCAGAAGGGCCCTCAAAGAAAATTCGGTTTCTGTAAATAAGGAAAAAGTAAACGAGGATTATAAAATTACTCCGGAGGATCTAATTAATGATAAATATGTGATCATCAATAAAGGAAAAAGAAATACATATATCATCAGGGTGGTTTAAAAACAAAACCCCCTTTCGACCGGGAGGTCTTAAGGGGGCTTCTAACTAACCAACCAATTATGAAAACATAATCTAACCGTCTAGTAAGTCGTCAGAAAATCAATTCCTTACAGCGATGGTCATTTTTTTTTGTTAAAGTACAAGAAGGTTGCATCCTCTTATATCGCTATTGTCGAAACGGCCCAATATTTCAAGGTTTCCACCCCTGTTAATTTTTCCAAGATCCTGGGTTGCGATAAAGGAACAGGAATGGATATTGGCAAGATCTGTCACGTTGAGGCCTCCTGTTTTTCCATCAGGAAGCAGCGTTAGGGCATCTTCGGGATCCCTTACAGAAATTTTCATCCAGGGAGGACACTCAAAGATCCCATCTCCTTTTGAATAGGCCTGTGACAGCAATTCGGTCATGCCGTATTCACTATGGATCTTCTCCAGACCCAGACCTTGCCTTAAGATCGCATGCAACTCCTGCCGGATCATTTCTTTTCTGCGGCCTTTCATGCCACCGGTTTCCATGACTATGGTATTCTTTAGCTTTATTGGATGATGTTCTGCCAGGTCCAGCAGGGCAAAGGAAACCCCGATAAGGAGAACTTTTTGCCCAGAGTTTTCCAGGTGTACCAGCTTTTCACTTAAACCCTGAAGATTGTGCAGGTAAAATCCGCTGTGTGGGTTATTGCTCCTGGCGATGAGGTCATCAACCATGAAGATGAGCGAGGATCCTTCCCGCTCCAGATAGGAAGGCAAAAGAGCAAGCACCGCATAATCTTCAATACTCCCGTACATGCGATCAAAGCCTTTCCTGAAGCTTTCCCGGTAGATTTCAAGATCTGTAACGTGGTGTTTGCTGGTTTGGTTTCCGGTTGTTCCGCTGCTCGAGAAAGTGATGGTCGCCGGCTTTGGTGATGAAACTATTTTGTGAGTTTTAAAGAATTCAATTGGTAAAAAAGGAATCTCGTTTATCGTTTTCACCTGCCGTGGATTCCGGCCCAGGAGATCGCAAAATTGCCGGTATACCGCATTATGGGTATACTGGAAGCTAAATATATCCAGGGCAGTGGTCGTGAAATCCTCTGTTCCTGAAATTGAAAAGATCCTTGAAACGTCTTTCATGTGACATGATAAATGGGATGCAAAGGTAAATAAAAGAGAAGTGGCAGGAAATAAAGCCAAAAAAAGCGGCGAATGCCGCTATGTCTTTTACTGTACAACCAGCTTTCGCGTGGCAGAACTATTTCCCTCTTTGATCTTTAAAATGTAGATCCCGGGATCGAGGGAGGAGATATTGAGCTCATTTCCCGACATATTTGTAACCAGCAGGTTCTTGCCCAATACATTATAAACCTCAACTTTCTTGTTTTCGCCAGCTCGTGTCGTGATATAGACCTTATCCCCGGCAGTTGCCGGATTAGGATAAATGGAAAGCCCTTCTATAGGGGCTTCTTTAAAATAATCTGTAGATACCTGAGCACTCGCCGGAGCTGTAAAAAGCAACAGACCGATAAGTAAAAGAGAATACAAGTAGATGTGTTTCATTTTCAGTTATCTAATGATGATTAAATTTACAATAAATATTTCAAAAACCAGACCACAAATCAAAGCTTCAAAAGTTAAAAGTAAATTAAAAGACAATAAAAAATAAAAAAAGAGGTTGCGTTGCGGCAACCTCTTCAAAATTAATAAATGGCTAATTCTTAGAATCCTTCAATCGATCCCAGGTTACTCCAGCTATCAAAAGCTGAAAGGTTTGCACCGGTAGCATTTTCATTAAGACTGATGAATTGGTCCTGAACATCAGTGTCGTCCACGTTGTTTACCAAAAGGTTTTGGTTGAATTCAAAATGTGAATCTATAATTTCCAGTTCACCATTCTCCACTTCCTGTAATTGGTCATTAAGGAAGATAATAGTTTCGTAATTGGTAGCTACAATATTTTCGAAAATTCCTCCTGTTCCCTGTTTAAGGTCAAAGGCAGCTTTACCACTACGGTTATGTCCCCGAACGCTTGCGTTTTTCACAGTCCCCATGGAACGTGGTTCTGCATTGTTCTCACCTTTTCTACTGGCCAGTTCGAAAGCGAAATCTCCAACACCGTCATATTGAACAATTACCAGATTGTCAATAGTTCCTCTGTAGCCTTCATCCCAGTCAATTGAATCATCTTCCATTCCTATGGCAACAAGGTTTTTCGCGTTCACAGTTCCTCCGTAAAATTCAAACCCATCATCTGCTCCTTCAAAAGCTTCAAGGTTCTCCAGAACGGTTCCGTTACCTACTGCAAAGAATGAAAAGGAATTAAATTCAAACTGTCCGTCTGAAGATGCCTGTCCGGCATATTCCACACGAACGTATTTAAGAATTCCCGAATTATCATTATCATCGTTTCCTCCGTAAGGCAATTGACCGGCTTCAGAGAGCGAGGTTCCTCCCGGGGCATTCATTCTTGCTTTTCCATGGATGCCAATTCCTCCCCAGTCACCGTCTCCACCTTCGGCATTCTTATTTTCAGAAGTAAAAACAATAGGCCTGGATGCAGTACCTTCGGCTATTATCCTGGCACCCTGTTCTACAAACAACAGGTTTATACCGGCCGCCTGATCTGCTGCACTTACGGTGAAAGTAGTACCTGGTTCTATAGTGAGGGTAGCTCCATCTTTTACAGATACTGCGCCTCTAAGATTGTAGTTTCCTTCCTTTACAAGTAAGTCTTCGGTGATATCGCCTTCCAGCACTGTTCCATCAAGAACTCCACTAAGTTCTTTACCGGGTTCTGGTGTTAAATCGTCATCACTACTGCAGGAAAAAAGCGCTGCAGAAAGCAAGAGTGCAAATACAGTTTTTAAAGTTTGGTTTTTCATTTTTTTTAGGTTTTAGTTAAGTATTTAAGTTTAAAATTTATAGGTTAGTGAGGCCCCGTATGTGGTGCCGGTATTAAATGATTCTATAACATTGCTGAATTGATTGGGAAATCTAATGTCCCTGGTAGGATCCTGATAGAACAGGGTTTCTTCGTTGAGTAAATTTCTTGCTGTTAATTTGAGATCCCAGCTTTTATTGAACTGAGTTGCCCATACCAGGTCCAGTTGATTTAATGGTCTTTCATAAATTTCATCGGCTCCTTCTACTCCCACAGCATATATTCTTTCTCCAAAGGTGTTGTAGATAAGGTTAACAGATGATGCTGTATTCCCTCTTTTAAAGATCTGGTAAAGAACATCGGCATTGATCCCCCAGTTTGAGGCACCCTGTAGCCGGCGATTTTTATTGGTTACTGCTGCGAACCGTGGATCATCTGCGGCTGCAGTTGCTTCAGAGTCCATCAGAATTCCGTTAAAACCAAAGGAAAATCTATCAGCAAATGTATTTTCGAAAATACTGCTGGCGTTAAATCGGGCTTCCAGTTCAACCCCATATAACACAGCTTCATCAAAATTGTCAAAGAAAGTTCTATATCCCACAGAAGTTGATCTCGCCAGTCGTTCAATTGGATCCTGAATATATTTTCCAAAGACTGTGAAAGCGAGAAGTTGAGCGTTTTCAGGAAATACCTCATATTTTAGATCCACGTTGTAATTCCGGGAGTTTTTGAGAGTGGGATTACCTATCACCTGGTTTCCATCACCATCCTGATAAACTGTTGGCAGAATTTCTCGTAATCTGGGTCTCGTTGAAGTTACGGAGGCAGCCAATCTAAGATTGGAATTTTCACCAAGGTCGTATTTGATGTTTAAGGAAGGACTTAAATCAAATGGTTCATAATTAAGTTCTTTATATGGGGAATCGGGACGATCGAGAGGGTTCCGGTACGAAATCTGTCGTGAAGCATATTCGGCTCTAAGACCTGCATCAATTAACAATTTCTCCCATTGTTTTTGAAGGATTAAATATCCCGCATTTATCACCTGATTAATCTGACTTCTGGCTGCAGGATCAAAGGTGCTGGAATATCTTAGGAATCCTTCTGAGAATCCCCGGTTGAAAAAAACCTGTGGATCATTGGTGTTGAGGTTAGGAAGATTGATATTGTCAACCTGTGCGGTGATGGTGCGGTTAAAAAAGTCATATTCTATTGCATTCAGATTGTAGCCTACTTTTAAATGGGAGGAAAAATCCAGATTTTCATCTTTTTGTAATCCATGAGAATACTCGGCTTTGGCACTGATAGAAGAATTTTCAAGAGTTTGAAAAAACCTGAAAGGATTAATGCCATTGGTGGTAATATATTCTGCATCCTCTCCGGTGCCCGCGGCTCTAAGCACTCTTCTGTCCGGTACCTGGTTGTTTCCAATTCCTACAGAGCCGGCAACCTCCAATTGATGCTTTTTATCCTGCCAGTCTGTATTACCATATAGCTGAAAAATCAGGTTGTCATTCTCTGTATATCGGGCATCTCTTATGAAAAAGTCCCGGTTGTTTAACTGCGTGAATCCATCATTTCGTCCAAAGGCTTCCCTTATGAAGTTTGAACTGTTCTGAAGATAAATGGTGTTGAATTTAAGCTGAAACCTATCTATTCGATCATAATCAAGGCTTATTAATGCCGATTTCTGTGTGGAAAAATCATAAGTTACAGAGTTAAAATTCTGTCCGGCTGTACCTTCAGAATTAAGGGTGCGTTCTACGCCCTGACGGCTGTGGTAAGAGTTATCGTAATTTAAGCTGAAATAGAAACCAAGATTTTCGTGCTCATTACTAATTAACCGCTGTCCATGAGAAATACCAAAACTGTTGGCCAGAGGAGCCGTAATTTTTTCAGGAGTCCAGGATGATTCAAAAAGACCCTCAGATTCTTCAGGAGTAGCTGTGTAGCTTAGAACATCCTCTCCAAATGCTGCAGGTAGGGCCCGGTTGTCTCCTGTATATCCTAAAAATTCCAACTCGCTGCTATCATCGTAATAGAAATCCTTAAAAGTTGTAATTGAATTATATTTTACCCCAACATTCAAAATTGTGGTGGGGCGGGACGGAGCCGGTGTTGTTTTAACTTCAAAAGTGGCACCGGCAAAATCCTGATAGAGGGAGGCGTTAAAAGTCTTCAAAACATCTATTGAGCTAACAATATTTGTTGAAATATAGTTTAGGGGAATGATCTTAAAATCGGGATCTGAAGAAGCGATCGGCAGGCCGTTTACCAGCAGAAAATTATACCGGTCATCCAATCCCCGTACAAAGGTACCCCGATCTTCAACGGTAGTAATTCCGGAGATTTTAGATAAACCCTGCTCTACGTTACTAACTCCTTTTCTGGAAAGTTCCTCGGCACCAATGGATTGTTTTATTACGACTGCTTTTTTCTGCTCTAAAAGCAAGGCTACTTCAGAATCTCTTCTGGAAACGGTAGAGATAACCACCTCATCCAGGGCGGCAGCACTGCTACCAAGTTCGGCGTTAATCTCAGTCACTTTTCCAGCTACCACCTCAATATTCAATGTTTCGCGGGTTTCGTATCCTATGAAGCTGAAGACCACGGTATACTTTCCCGGCTCCAATTTTTCAATTGCGTATATTCCTTCCAAATCTGTAGTAGCTCCTTTTGAAGTGCCTTTTAAAAGAACATTGGCAAATGGAAGAGGTTCTCCTTCCATTTCTTTGTCGGTTAGGCGGCCCATAATGGAACCCCTGGATTCACTTTGCGCCTGCAGTGCATTACCGGTCATTAGTACTGAGAATATGAAGATCAAATATCGTCTCATGGTTATCTGCATTTATCGGGGACAAATTAACAGCGGGTTTGTAAAGCCGGGGTTAAATAGGGGTTAATCCTTTGTGATATAATTGTAAGCTTAAGGTTATGAGTATAGAGAAACAGGTTATCAACGGGAGCGATTTACCATACATCGTCCCCTAAGCCTGTGTTATAGAGGCAGGGACCCATCTTCTGCAATAGACAGGCGGCAATTTATATGAGCATTTTATACCCTTCAGTCCTAAAAGCCCTTCATGCCTCATAAAGAC
>JBEPWW010000010.1:13257-18350 GCA_041642215.1 Salinimicrobium sp.
AGACTTGCATCCATTATTAAGCCTATGTAAACTCAGTATTAGGAATTAATTACCAAAACCAGAGCGGGGAGCGGGTTTCATTATTATCTTTACTTTTACCAAAGTTCTAACAGACTTAAAGACATGAAGAAAAAGGACATTTGTATTCTTCTGGTAGATGATGAGCCAGATATCCTGGAGATCATCAGTTATAACCTTACCGCCGAAGGTTATAGGGTGATGACTGCAGAGAACGGAATGGAAGCGGTAAAGCTGGCAAAGCGCGAAAAGCCGCACCTTATTATCCTGGATGTGATGATGCCCGAAATGGATGGGATCGAGGCCTGCGCGCAAATCAGGAAGATACCCGAGCTACGGGAGACGGTCATCACTTTTTTAACTGCCCGGGGGGAAGATTACTCGCAGATGGCAGGATTTGATGCCGGGGCAGATGATTACATTACTAAACCTATTCGGCCAAAGGTGCTAACGAGTAAGGTGAAAGCCTTGCTGCGCCGTTTTCGTGAGGAGGAGACAGAATCGTCTAATATTATTAGCATTGGTGAACTGGTGATCAATAAAAATGAATACCGGGTGCAGAACGGCGATGAGGAATTTTCCCTGCCGCGTAAGGAATTTGAACTATTGTATCTTTTGGCTTCCCAGCCGGGAAGGGTGTTCACAAGAGAGGAGATCCTGGATAGAGTATGGGGGAATGAAGTAGTAGTAGGCGGTCGTACTATAGATGTGCATATCAGGAAGCTTAGGGAAAAAATAGGTGAAGATAAGATTAAGACTGTAAAAGGAGTGGGATATAAATTGGTAATCTAATGGCCGGTAATTTTAGACGCTCATATAGGTTTGCTGTAAAGACCTCATTATATCTTATGGGTTTTCTTAGCCTTTTTACAGGGGTTTTCCTGTATGCAGCAGATTCTTTCTCATGGACCTTAATTTTGGGTTATGCGTTGGCCGTTTATTTATTCTCCTTTTTCATCATCCAGTACAGGGTAGAGCATTTCATATACCGGAAGATCAAAAACATCTACGAAAACGTGCGGTTGCTGGATGCTTCTACTCTCAGGCCGGAACAGGTGACTACAGATATGGCTACGCTAACTAAAGAGGTGGAAAAATTCGCGGAAGGTAAAAAGCTGGAGATCGAAACGCTCAAGATCAGGGATAGTTTCCGCAAGGAATTTATGGGCAATGTATCCCACGAACTTAAAACACCATTGTTCACGGTGCAGGGCTATATACATACCCTGCTCGACGGGGCTATGAAAGATAAGGCGGTACGAAAAAAATATCTCAATCGGGCTGCCAAAGGAGTGGAAAGGCTCATCTATATTGTAAAAGACCTGGATATGATCACCAGGCTGGAAACCGGGGAAATGCATTTAAAACCCGAAAATTTTAACCTGATCGAAGTGATCGAGGCCGTATTTGAACTGCTTGAAATGAAAGCCGCCAAGAAAAACATCACCCTTACCATAGACAGCGATCATGAACCGGTGTGGGTTTATGCAGACCGGGACCGTATCCAGCAGGTGTTGACGAACCTCGTAGTGAATTCCATAAAATATGGAAAAAAGGATGGTACAACAGAGATCACTCTGGAGAAATTGACCGGTAACAAGATCATCGTCAGGGTTACAGATAATGGGGAAGGGATCGAAGCTGTTCACATTCCCCGACTGTTTGAAAGGTTCTACCGGGTAGATAAAAGCGGCTCCAGGAAGGAAGGAGGCTCAGGACTCGGGCTGGCTATCGTAAAGCACATTATTGAAGCTCATAACGAGAAGATCTATGTGGAGAGTGTATATGGAGTGGGAAGCGAATTTTCATTTACCCTCAAAAAGGGTAAAAAACCCGCGGATCCTGAAGCTTCCACCGAATCCTGAAAAACCTGAGAATTCATTTGCCGCTCTTGTTTTCTCCAGCCGGAATTCTTTCTGATCGCAAAAAGGAGCAATACCTGCTTTCTGTAATCTTGTTGCCAGATATTCCTGCTCAAACTGTCCCGGGGTGGGAATGAAAAAGGCTTTTTTCTCCAGTTCTGCGAAGTCCATCACTGTGGAATAACCCGATCTTGCGATGATGAGCTCGCTCTCATTGAGGGCTGTCTCCAGCTCCCGGCCGGTCAAATAGTTGCATATTTTAATGTTTTCCAAAGTTTTGGTGAAAACATTGGGTTCCACTTTTCCGCGAATAAAAAGGATGTTTTTACCGGATCTTTGAAGTTCCTTTAAGAGTATTTGCTCCAGCATAGTACGTTGCGGTTCGGGACCGGACAGTAGTACCGTAATGTCAAATTTCTTCGGAAGGTTTCTTTTCCTGAAACGGCTGGATATCCCGAAATACCTGATGGGAATATCGAGATGAGTTCCATGGCTTAGTGCTCCGCTTAAGTTTTTATCGCCTTCTATATCGGGAACCCAGCACTCATCATATTTATGGATAAAGAAATGATGCAGCTTACTGGTAAAGAACCGGGTGCTGCCGGAGAGCAGGTTGACCTGGTGAGTGATGTAGACCGATGGTACTGCTGCAGACCAGCACCCCAGGCGGTTATCTGAAATGATACCAGCGATATCTTTGTTCTTGATCAGTCTTTTTACTTCCCTCCTTTCGGCAAGTATACATTTGATGAACAGCGGAGCCTTCAGGAAAAAATACCATTTAAAGAACCGCCCGTTCCGGGGATAGGAAATGGGATATTCCGGAAGTTCGGCAGTTTCGGCTCCAGGAAATTCCTTCCGCAGCAATTCCAGAGCTGCTCCACTGGAGGCCAGTACGGGCTGGAAACCTTCTTCTATTAAGGAATGGATCACCGGGATGCTCCTGGTGGCGTGCCCCAGGCCCCAGTTTAGAACAGCGATAAGGATTCTTTTTTTCTGCACAGGCACAAATTACAACATCAGCTGAAAAGCAGTGATCTGGCTGGGGGGAAATTTTAGGTAACAAGAATACAACATAAGGCGTTTAAAAAGGGTCAATTCTTAACCTTTGGAAAATAAAGGTATTGCAATTCTATTCTAAATTTACCCTGGTGACCTCCCGCTAACTTAAAGTAAACGTTATGAATGCGAAACGTATGATGGCAATGCCTAGTTGGGACAAGCTTTTTAAGGCCTGTCCCCAGATCTTTCCAGGAATGTTCAGCATCCTGCTTATCTTCCTGATCACGTTGGCCTACCTGGCGGGATATTTTTCCTGCTTCCGGTTTTAAGAGCCAGACTTGTGATTCTGGTCTGTTTCTGAAGGTCTGCAGAACAGCTTTGATTTACGTATATTTGCCCATTGTTAACAGAAAAATCTGCGAACTTGTGGGAAGTAAAAATAAACTGAAGCGCTTCAGGGAGAATGAGACCTTTGACAATGTAGTACAGCCTTCAAGAGAAGAACTGCTGAATGGAAGTTTTCCTCTAAAAGGGAAATGGAACAGGGATTTCTTTAAAAATGAAAATCCCATAGTGCTGGAACTGGGGTGCGGAAAAGGAGAGTACAGCGTGGCCCTTGCCCAGGAACATCCCGAAAAGAATTTTATTGGCATAGACATTAAAGGAGCCCGTTTTTGGCGCGGTGCCAAGACGGCCCTGGAAGAAGACCTGGAAAATGTCGCTTTTATTAGGAGCCAGATTGAATTGGTGGATGATCTTTTTGCCGAAAATGAGGTCGATGAGATCTGGATCACCTTTCCCGATCCACAGATCAAATATAAACGTACCAAACACCGGCTGACCAATTCTGAATTCCTTCAGAAGTACAGGAAAATATTAAAACCTGATGGTGTGGTAAACCTGAAAACAGACAGTGAATTCATGCACGGGTATACCCTTGGGTTGTTGCATGGGGAAGGGCATGAGATCCTGCAGGCCAATCACGATGTCTATAAAAATGAATATTCCCCTAAAGAAGTAATTGGGATTCAGACTTTTTACGAAAAACAGTATCTTGAGCAGGGAAAACCGATCACTTATATTCAGTTCAGGATAAAATAGAGACTTTTGGAGGAAACCAAACTTTTCCTTATTACTTATTTTGCCGCCCTGTTGGGGGTAGTGCCCCCCGGTCTGGTCAATATGAGCGTGGCAAAGACCTCTGTACAACGTGGTAAAAACAATGGTTTGTATGTCGCTGTTGGGGCGGCTTTTGTGATTTTGTTACAGGCTTTTATCGCTATTTTGCTGGCAAAATATATTTTCAACAATCCATTTGTACATAATATCCTGTTGAGGACGGGGTTGGTGATCTTCATGCTCATGGCGGTGTATTTCTTCGTTATGGCCCGGCATAAAAGAAAAGAGGTGGAAGTAGCCGCTACCAGCGGGATTAGGAGTATTCTTAAAGGTGTCATGGTTTCTGCCTTAAATGTATTTCCGATTCCCTATTTCGTCGCCCTTGGGGCCGCTCTAAATGTAAGTGGAACAGTGGGGTATAACACCATGGAAATGGTCCTGTTCGTTTTCGCGGCTTCCCTTGGGAGTTTTACCACCTTATATTTCTACGCCCTTTTCTTCGCAAAAATAGATGCAAGTCCTTATTTCTACCGGTATTCGAATTATTTTATGGCGGGATTGATGCTTGTGCTGGTATTAGTGACCATCATAAGGATCTTCAACCAGTAACGGCATGGGAGATACTACCGGATTCTTTGAAAAGGTGTATGAGGTGGTAAAACAAATTCCTCCGGGCAGGGTGACCAGTTATGGAGCCATCGGGAAATATTTAGGTGCTGCAGGCAGTGCCAGGATGGTGGGCTGGGCGATGAATTCGGCTTCAAAGATGGAGGAAGTGCCGGCTCACCGTGTGGTCAACAGGAATGGGGTGCTCACCGGTAAACATCATTTCCCCGGTACTTTTGTGATGCAGCGGCTCCTGGAGGAAGAAGGGCTGAGGATAAAGGATGATAAGATCCTGGAATTCAGGGATCACTTCTGGGATCCTTCCGTGGAACTTTAGCCTATTGCAGGCTCTGGAAGGCGGTAAGAGCAATTTTCTTTAATTAGTTCGTATTCTTAGCTTTTCGGCTTATATTTGCATTTAGAATCAGTCTACATAAGCTGTTCTAAAAAAGGAAAATACGGCATGAAACTCAATAAAAAAGAAAT
>JBEPWW010000011.1:0-17750 GCA_041642215.1 Salinimicrobium sp.
TTATATATCCCCGGTGACCCAGAAATCTACTTTTGTACTGGACCAGGAGTTCGCCAATGAGGGGCGTTTTGGGGTCTCTCCGGCCATAAGGGATGAAGAAGGAAATATTATTCAGGAAGGGGAGAAGATCAGGACAGAGCTGGGATTTCTCTTCAGCACTGCCTTTAGTAAGGAAATTTTTGAAAACGTGGGCCTCACCAACAGGCTGAGGTTATATTCAGATTATCTCAATAAATTCGGCAATATAGATGTGGACTGGGAGGTCAATGTGGATCTCAAGGTCAATGATCATGTAAGGGCGACCATAGGATCTCACCTTATTTATGATGACGATGTAAAAATCAAGGAGGACCGTACCGGGGACGGGGAACTGGAGACCGGCGGAGCCCGCATACAGTTCAAGCAAATGCTCGGGGTAGGCCTGGTCTATGAGTTCTAAAATGTCCGGTATGGCAGACTGTGATTCCCTTCCGGGCACATGCTAATCCATATTGTTATCCACTATATCCTCAGACCTTTGAATTTCTTGAAGGAGGCCACAATATTACTGTCTGTAAGCGACGAAATATAGGAGCAAAGCCTTATCAGGTTTTCATAGGTGGAAAGCTTTCCGTAATCTTCAGATCCCGGCACCAGTTTAAGCACCAGCCTGTTGTAGTTGGAATCCGGCTCTCCCGTGGGCGGTAACAGTGCATTGGAGTAGGTGTCCAGCAAATGGGAGAGCATTTGATATCCCGCTATTTCCTTGCTGATCACCTCATCACTTTGGTAGATCTTCTCAACGCTTATTTTAATGATATCGGTGATCTGGGCTTCATACCGGCTCCTGTCAAAAAGGGCCTGGTGGAACTCCCCTGCGAGAATAGCCTCTTCATTTTCCAGGAAGATCTCGACGGCCTCTGTGATGAGGGTATTGATGGCAAGGGCACGCAGATAGCTCAGGCGGTCGGCCCGGGTCTGCAGGCTGTGGTATTTTGAGGTGTTAATGGAATCCTTCACGAGCTTGATCAAATATTCCAGGGCATATTCTTCCTGGATGAGCCCCAGGTTGATCCCGTCCTCAAAATCGATAATGGTATAGCAGATGTCGTCTGCGGCTTCCACCAGGAAAGCAAGCGGGTGCCGTGCGAAACTCAGATTGTCCTTCTTTCCCGTGGGAATAAGGCCCAGTTCATGGGCCACTTCGGCGAAGAACTCCTTTTCACTCTGGAAAACCCCAAACTTCTTATCTGCGATCTTTTTACTGGGTTTATGGGGCAGGGACTCTTTAGGATACTTCATGAACGCTCCCAGGGTCGCGTATGAAAGACGGATCCCTCCCGGGATGCCAGGTTTATTTTCGGTAAGGATCTTGAATCCGTTGGCGTTTCCTTCAAATTTGGTGAGATCCTGGTATTCCTTGTCTGCAAGCCGATCCCTGAACCGCTTTCCGTTACCAATACTAAAATATTCTCCAATAGCCTTCTCCCCCGAGTGCCCGAACGGCGGATTACCGATATCGTGGGCGAGGGCCGCGGCAGCTACAATGGCTCCAAAGTCATTCATCTGGTAGCCGTGGATGGTCTTGAGATGCGGGTGTTTTTCCAGGATCTTCTGGCCGGCAAGACGTCCCAGGGACCTGCCTACTACCGATACCTCAAGACTGTGGGTAAGGCGGGTGTGAACAAAGTCTGTTTTGGAGAGCGGGATCACCTGGGTCTTATCCTGCAGGCTCCTGAAGGCCGAGGAAAATATGATGCGGTCATAATCCACCTCGAACCCCAGACGGGTCTCGTTCTGCTCTTTCCTTAATCTCTTGTTAGTATCCCCTTCCCGTCTCAGGGAGAGGAGTTCTTCCCAGTTCATCATGTAGCTAATCTCATTTTTAGGTTTGGTCCTGCCGTTCCAAAAATAATAAAAAAGGGAAGGCTGCTACTGCAATCTTCCCTTTTCTTTAAGAAGGTGAAAACGCGGCCAGATCAGGAGCCGCACATCAGGCAGTCATCGCCTTCGGCTTCCTTTGACCGGGCGATGAGGTTCCGGAGCTCCTCAGGCGACAAAGCCGTCTCTCCCGGCATTACGGCAGAAGGTTTACTTTCATTCATTCCGCTCTCTCCAGAGGTTTTTTCATCTGCAGGGCTTGCTGTTGGCAGTTCCTGCCTGGTGTTCTCTTTGGTCAGGGTGAATTTGATGGCATCCACGGCACTTTTGGTGCGCAGGTAATACATTCCCGTTTTGAGGCCGCTCTTCCAGGCATAGAAGTGCATGGAGGTGAGCTTGCTATAATTCGCATTTTCCATAAAGAGGTTAAGCGACTGGGACTGGTCTATAAAATAGCCCCGGTGCCTCGACATGTCGATGATGTCTTTCATGCTGAGTTCCCAAACCGTCTTGTACAGCTCCTTGAGGTCCTGCGGGATCACATCGATATTTTGAACAGACCCGTTGGAACGCATGATGGCATTCTTCACCTCATCATTCCAGAGGTTCCGCTCTACCAGGTCCTCCAGTAAATGTTTATTCACTACAATGAATTCTCCGGAAAGCACCCTTCTTGTATAGATATTGGAAGTATAGGGTTCAAAGGCTTCATTATTGCCCAGGATCTGAGAAGTGGAAGCGGTAGGCATCGGGGCCACCAGCAGGGAATTGCGTACGCCATGCTCCAGGACCTGCTCCCGTAGCTTGGCCCAGTTCCAGCGACCGCTCAGTTCTTCATCCTGAACGCCCCACAGGTTGAACTGGAATTTGCCCTGGCTCATGGGGGAGCCTTCATAAGTGGAGTAGGGGCCTTCTTCCCGGGCCATCTCCATCGAGGCGGTAACGGCAGCAAAATACAGGGTCTCGAAGATCTCCTGGTTCAGCTTTTTGGCCTCATCACCGGTGAACGGGAGGCGGAGCCTTATAAAGGTGTCGGCCAGTCCCTGCACACCCAGCCCGACCGGTCGGTGCCTTAAGTTGGAGTTCTCGGCCTCCTGCACGGGATAGTAGTTTCGGTCGATCACTTTGTTGAGGTTTCGCGTCACCCTTTTGGTGATCCTGAAAAGCTCTTTATGGTCAAATTCGTTGCCTTTGATGAACATGGGGAGCGCGATGGAAGCGAGGTTGCAGACCGCTACCTCATCTTCGCTGGTGTACTCCAGGATCTCGGTGCAGAGATTGGATGACCGTATGGTACCCAAATTTTGCTGGTTTGATTTACGGTTGGCGGCATCTTTGTACAACATGTACGGGGTTCCCGTTTCGATCTGGGATTCCAGGATCTTCTCCCAGAGGTCCCGGGCCTTAATGGTCCGGCGTCCTTTTCCCTGGGCTTCGTATTGTAAGTACAGGGTTTCGAATTCCTCGCCGTGCAGGTTGTACAGGTTAGGGCACTCATGTGGACACATCAAAGTCCATTCTCCGTTATCCTCCACGCGTTTCATAAAAAGGTCGGGGATCCACATGGCGTAGAAAAGGTCCCGGGCCCTCATTTCTTCTTTCCCGTGGTTCTTTTTAAGGTCCAGGAAGTCAAAAATATCGGCATGCCAGGGTTCTACATACATGGCAAAAGAACCTTTTCTTTTGCCGCCACCCTGGTCTACATAACGGGCAGTGTCGTTAAAAACGCGAAGCATGGGCACGATCCCGTTGGAGGTGCCGTTGGTGCCGGAAATATAGGATCCGGTGGCTCGTACGTTGTGGATCGAAAGCCCTATTCCCCCGGCAGACTGGGAGATCTTTGCCGTTTGCTTGAGGGTATCGTAGATCCCGTCAATACTGTCATCCTTCATGGTAAGCAGGAAGCAGGACGACATCTGTGGTTTTGGTGTTCCCGAATTGAAAAGGGTGGGGGTGGCATGGGTGAAATATTTCCTGGACATGAGATCGTAGGTCTCAATGGCTGCCTCCAGATCATCGGGATGTATGCCTATGGAAACCCGCATGAGCATATGCTGGGGCCTTTCCGCTATTTTGCCGTTAAGCTTCAGCAGGTAAGACCGCTCCAGGGTCTTGAACCCAAAATAATCATAGTTAAAGTCCCTGTTGTAGATGATGACCGAGTCCAGTTTTTCCTTGTTCTGCTGAATGACATGGTACACGTCATCGGCCAAAAGGGGGGCTTTCTGACCGGTACGGGGGTTGACGTATTCATGCAGGTCTGTCATCACTTCAGAAAATGTTTTCCTGGTGGTCTTATGAAGATTGGAAACAGAGATCCTGGCCGCCAGTTTTGCATAATCGGGATGCGCTGTGGTCATGGTGGCAGCAATCTCCGCCGCCAGGTTGTCCAGTTCACTGGTGGTCACGCCGTCATACAATCCCTCGATCACCCGCATCGCTACCCTGACCGGATCTACCAGTTCATTAAGTCCGTAACAAAGTTTGCGCACCCTGGCAGTGATCTTGTCAAACATAATAGGCTCCTTGCGGCCGTCTCTTTTTTCTACATACATAGGCTCTAATTTTAAGTTGGTTCCGGGTGAGATCAGGGCAAAAGATCCCTGCAGGTCGAAAAACCCGAAAAATTTTGGTGTTCTGTAAAATGAAAGACAATACCGCGCTGGGGGACGCGGCAGTGTTCTATATCTGGATATTTTTAAAACTCGGCATCGAAACTGATCTTATCAGCGTCCTTGTCTTTGTTCATCACCCCGGCCTTCTGGTACTCTCCAACCCTTTTCTCGAAGAAGTTGGTCTTTCCCTGCAGGTTGATCATGTCCATGAAATCAAAAGGGTTGGCCGTACCGTATTCCTTTTCGCAGTCAAGCTCCATCAATAGACGGTCTGTGACAAATTCAAGGTACTGGGTCATCAACTTGGAATTCATTCCTATAAGGCTCGCCGGCAGGGATTCCGTAATGAACTCCCTTTCTATGTTAAGGGCGTCTATCAGGATCTCCCGAATGCGCTCTTTGGGAACTTTGTTGACAAGGTGGTTGTTGTGCAGGTGCACGGCAAAGTCACAGTGAACCCCTTCATCCCGTGAGATCAATTCATTGGAGAAGGTAAGGCCCGGCATCAATCCGCGTTTCTTCAGCCAGAAGATCGAGCAGAAGGCACCCGAAAAGAAGATCCCTTCCACGGCGGCGAAGGCGATGAGCCGTTCGGCAAAAGAATCAGACTCGATCCATTTCAGGGCCCATTGGGCCTTCTTCTGTATGGCGGGGAAAACTTCTATGGCTTTGAATAAATTATTTTTTTCCTTCTCATCCTTAACGTAGGTGTCGATGAGCAGGGAGTAGGTTTCAGAATGGATATTCTCCATCATGATCTGGAATCCGTAAAAGAATTTAGCTTCTGAATACTGAACTTCATTTACAAAATTTTCAGCGAGATTTTCATTGACGATGCCGTCTGATGCGGCAAAAAAGGCAAGTATATGTTTGATGAAGTACCGCTCATCTGAGGTTAATTTCTGGTTCCAGTCTGTGAGGTCCTGGTGCAGGTCGATCTCTTCTGCTGTCCAGAAACTGGCTTCCATTTTTTTATACCAGTCCCAAATGTCATGGTGTTTGATAGGAAAAATTACGAATCGGTCCTTATTTTCCTGTAAAATGGGTTCTGGCTGCATAAAAGTGGTATTTTGAGTTGGTTGGTACTACAAATATTGGAAAATCAGGCATGTAAAGACAGGGAGGAGCAGAAAGCTTTTCAACAAAGTTTTCAACATTGTGCTGCCGGTCTGTTATTGATATTTTGTTAAGAAGGAAAGCTAAAGCTTTAAAAATTTGGGGGTTGCGGGTTGTTAAACGCTTTTAGGAAAAAGGAGGACCCGCGAAGTTTTCCGGGCTTGTTAATTGCGGAATTTGAGTGGTTTCGAAGGCTGAATTCTGCAGGTGAAATCCGGGCTTAGAGAAGCATTCTCTGACCTCCTTTTGCAGCCGATTCGAAGATCTTTTCGACAATGATGATGTCCCTGAGGCCTTCTTCCCCGGGTACCATTACAGGAGTATCCTCCAGGATAGCGCGGGCATCATTATCCATTTGTACGGCCTGCTGATTTTTGCGAAAGGGCTTCAGGATCTTCCCGTCGCTGGTCTTGCCTTTTACACCGGTATAGGACTGGAACGGGCGCAGGTAATACCAGCCGTCCCTGCAGCTAACTTCCAGGTTGTTGACGCTCTCCCCAAAACTGGTGCGGCAGTCGGAAATAATACCCCCGGGGAATTCCAAAGTGAATGCTGTGGTTTCGTCCACCTCATCGAAGAGTTCGGGGCGATTGGTACTGTGCGTGGCACTTACGGCGATGGGTTCTTTTCCTGTGGTATACCGGGACGTGTTCAGCGGGTAAACTCCCATGTCGTACATGGCACCGCCGCCCATTTCTTTTTCGAGCCTCCAGCCCAGCGAAGTGCCGTAAAAACCTGCGGCGGCCTCGAGTTCTTCAATGGAGCCATAAGGCTGGGTCTCTGCCCACTCCATAAGGGTTCGGTTGTTCTTTTCATGTTGCAGGCGGTAGCCGATAGAAAGCTTTACCCGGTTCTTTTCACAGGCTTCTATGATCTCCCGGCACTCCTGTGCTGTGGTGGCCATGGGTTTTTCACACCAAACATGCTTTCCCGAATTGGCGGCAATGATCGCATATTCGGCATGCATAGAATTGGGCAGGACAATGTAGATCACATCGATCTCCTTGTTGTTGGCGATCTCGTACATGTTCTGGTAATTATAAACGTTGCGGTCTTTTATCCCGTAATTCTTCTGCCATCTGGGGATCTTTTCGGGGCTGCCGGTGACGATCCCCCGTAATTCGCAAAGGTCGGTCTCCTGCAGCGCGGGAGCAAGTTGATTGGTGCTGTAGTTGCCGAGACCTACCAGGGCAACCCCCAGTTTCTCCTTCTGCCAGGACAGGAATCCGGGTACAGGCAGGGCCGTGGCCATTAAGAAGAGGCTTGATCTTCTGATAAACGCGCGGCGGGATGTACTCATACTTCAGCTGTTTTCTATAATGTAATCAATTTAGCGGAAAAATTTCGTTAATGATGGGGTAATCAGATACTAATATAGGCATGGTGGCTCAGGAAGCATTTTCTAACAAACTTTTAATTGCCGTCGGGGTTCATGTTCCGGTAATCGGCGGTAACGATGGTCAGGGGTTTTTGTTCCAGGCCGGTGCAGGTCATGCTCATGCTTCTGTCCGGGTTCTTTTTGTCGGTCATCATCATTTCCAGCATCAGGCCTTTGCCGTCCTGTAGCCAGGAAGCATCGATGCCTTTGGGAATATTCTGCTGCTCCTCGCGGTAGATATCGCTAAAGCTTATTTCGGCTTCATCGGTTACATAGAATTCCATGACGTGATCGGCATTTTCTGCTCTGTAGCCCCGGCATTCGTAGCCAAGGATGGTTTTAGTGCCTGTTTCTTCAAATTCCAGATCGGAATACGGGTTCTCCTCTTCCATGACTTCTTCAGAAGTAGTATTTCTGGAGGCCATCACCATTTTTGTCTCGTCTGATGTCATGTAGATCACCGTAAGGGCATTCTCCTCGTCCAGTACCGTGAACATATTGCCGGCCTGCGGGACCTGCATTCCCACATAAGGGGCGCCTTCTTTGATGTAATAGATCATTTCCATGTCTCCCTGAGCGGTTTTCATGTTCAAAATATATTCCCAGTCGAATTCATAGGTAGCAGGAATTTGTGAACTGTTTACCATCTCCGATCCCATGGGAAAAGCGCCGTTTTGGAGCTGTTTTTCCCACATCTTGTTCATGGCTTTGTCTGTCTCCTCAGAAGCTTTCTTTGCGGCATTATCTGTCACCGTGTTCTCTACTGCTTTTCCCACCTTCTTTTTGAGGTTTTTCAGGATCTGGGCATCTGCTGTCGGGACAAGGAACAAACATGCCGTAAGACTTAATAAGATCAGTTTTTTCATATTCCGGAATTTAAGTGAAACTACAGGTATACCTCTATGGGGAATAGACGGCTTAAAATACTGAGGGGAATTAGAGGGGAACAGGTAAACAACTACCTCGAATAAAGGTACGTTTTATTATTTGCTGATCAAACAGCACGAGGGTAAAATTTAATGTAAAATAAAGAAAATCAGTTATTTGCGAACCTTCTCAGCGACTTTTTCCAGTTCGGCATACCAGTCTTCCCCAAATTTCCTGATGAGGGCTTCCTTAACGAATTTATAGACCGGTACCTGAAGTTCTTTTCCGAGGGAACAGGCGTCATCACAAATATACCACTGGTGGTAATTTACCGCCGCGAATTCTGAATAGTCCTGCACCCGCACGGGATAAAGGTGGCAGGAGACCGGTTTTTTCCAGGAGATCTCCCCCTGGTTATAGGCTTCCTCTATTCCGCAGAGTGCGGTGCCTCTTTTGTCAAATGTCACATAGGCGCAATCTGCCCCGTTGATAAGCGGGGTTTCGTATTCCCCGTCTTCACCAATGACAGAGGTACCCTGGGCTTCAATGGCCTCAATACCTTTTTTGCGCAGAAAAGGTTTTACTTTTGGATAGATCTCTTCCAGGATCCTGGTCTCTTCTTCTTCCAGGGGTGCCCCCGCATCACCGGCTATGCAGCAGGCGCCTTTGCAGGCCGAAAGGTTGCACACAAAATCCTTGTTCAGGATCTCTTCAGAAACGATGGTTTTGCCTAATTGAAACATGGCGCAAAGATACTTTTTATGCGCTTAATTTTAATAAAGATCAGGGAATTAACTTTCGTTAAAAATTTTGGTGAGAATTCACCTGAAATCCATTTTTCCCTGTAATTTTGCCGGTTTAAAACCGGGGTGTCATGAATCTGGACTTTAGAGAAATAGCAACGGCAAGTATGATCCTTTTCGCGGTGATCGATATTATTGGCAGTATTCCCATTATTATCGACCTGCGAAAGAAAGCGGGACATATTCAAAGTGAAAAAGCCACGATCGTGGCCGGGATTCTTATGATCCTGTTCCTTTTCGTGGGAAAGGAGATCCTTAATCTCATTGGGATCGATGTCAATTCCTTCGCGGTTGCCGGGGCGCTCATCCTGTTCTTCCTGGCCCTGGAAATGATCCTGGGGATCACCCTCTATAAAGATGAAGCCCCCGAGACCGCTGCGGTCGTGCCGCTGGCATTCCCGCTTATCGCCGGGGCCGGGACCATGACCTCTATTTTATCCCTGCGGGCAGAATATGCTACTGCCAATATCATAGCGGCCATTATTGTCAATATCATTTTCGTTTATATCGTCCTTAAATCCTCAAATAAGATCGAACAGATTCTTGGAAAACAGGGAATTAATGTGATACGTAAAATTTTTGGTGTAATTTTGCTGGCCATTGCCGTAAAATTATTTGCGACCAACATTAAGAGTTTATTTATATGAAGATCCTTATCTATAGCCTGATTGGAATTGCCACAGCACTTATCATCTACAATTTTACTTTTCTGGATTTCGACGGCCTTCTTACCGGGGACAGTGCGACTGCCCTAATAGGAGTTCTTGCTTCCAGTTGCGTGATCCTGCTTATGGTCATTCTTCTAATGTCCCGCGCCATTGCTGAAAAAGCAGGGGAGTAATGGATTTTGACGTATTGATCATTGGGGGTGGTGCGGCAGGTCTTTCCTGTGGTCTCATCCTGGGATCGGCTCTTCCAAAATCCTTTACCACCGGTAAAAAGGTGGGGATCGTGATGCACCAGAGAACATCCCATCTTAATACCGCCCTTTTGAACAATGCACTGGGAATAGAACCCGGTACACCGGGCAGGGATATCCTGCAGGCGGGAAGCCGACAGCTGGCAACGCTCTATCCCGAAGTGCAGCAGCTCGGGAAAGAAAAGGTCATGAAGATCGAATTCCTCAACTCCGGGTTTGACATCACGACCAACAGGAACAGCTATACCGCTTCCATAGTGGTGGTGGCTGTGGGTTACTCCAACCTGCTGACCATTCAAGGCCTGGAGGAATATGTGATTCCTCATCAAAAGGCAAAGGCTTCCAAAGACCGCATCCAGCTTAAGAACGAAGATCAACTGGTAGCTCCCGGACTTTATGTGGCCGGTACCCTGGCCGGTTGCAGAAGCCAGTATGCCATTGCCTGCGGAAGCGGGGCAGGGGTTGCCACAGATATCCTCACCCTTTGGAACAACGGCGAACACACCAAAGTACACGATAAATTAAAATAAAGAGCTGTAGGTAAACAGGCTGATGCAAAATGCCGGGACCATGAGCCACAGGAATAGCTTATGGAGTTTGCGGTACAGGATCAGCTTCTCCAGCTTTTTACGAAATTCGGGATCTGTGGTGTTGCGGGCCTGCTCCCGCAGGATGTTTATCGACACGTAGGAAGAGGAAACAATGATCTCCTTTTGCAGGAAAAGATATGCGCTGTTTTCCAGCAACCTGAACTCCACAGCGGTGATAAATAAAAAGAGAGGAGATAATAGCAGGACCATCTCTCCATATCCCCATAGTTCCTTCACCTGCCCATGATACTACTTTTGTTTTGAAAGCTCGAGGACCTTTTCGATAACCCGGTCATCCTGATTCACGATCTGTTCGTAAACATTGCTTCCATACAGCTGCTGCCCCATGGTGGCCCGCAAATATTTTTTGAGCACCGGGGTGTAGGATGATATCTGCAATTCAAAGCCTTCAGATTTTGTAAAAGCTTTGAAATCCTTCAGCATTTCGTCGGTGACAATCTCGTTTTTTATGAAATCCCCGTAGTTCAGGTTGTTGTAGTAATCCCTGTTGTTCTCCAGGGTCTCAAAAATGAACCGGTCTATCCAGCCCCCGTTTAACATCAGGTTGAGGCTTTCTTTCTCGTAGTGCGTATCCTTTGGAATAAAAACATCAGGGATGATGCCTCCCCCGCCATAGACGAGCTTGCCGCCGGGAGTGGTGTACCTAAGGGAATCGGCCACGTGTATGCTGTCGGCGCTCACCAGCTCCCCGTTCTTGTACCTGTTGAGATAATCGTTGAAATAAGCTTTGTTCCCGTTCTCATAGGGCTTTTGTATAGAACGCCCGGTAGGTGTATAATAGCGGGCAATGGTGAGGCGCACGGCGCTGCCGTCCCCCAGGGCCATCTCGCGTTGTACCAGGCCTTTCCCGTAGGACCTTCTTCCCACGATGGTGCCTTTGTCATTATCCTGCAGCGCTCCGGCCACGATCTCACTGGCTGAAGCTGAATTTTCATTGATCAGGATGAAGACATGCCCGTCTTCAAAATCTCCTTTCTTTCTGGCCACGGTCTTTTCTACCGCTCCTTTTTTGTTCTTGGTGAGCAGGATGAGCTTGTCCTTTTCCAGGAACTCATCGGCTATGCGGGTAGCTTCGCCCAGATAACCCCCGGGATTGTTGCGCAGGTCCAGGGCTATTTGGGTTGCTCCTTCTTTTTTGAGTTTCAGGAGGCTTTCCCTGAATTCGGTATAGGTGGATTCTGCAAACCGGTTGATCTTGATATATCCCAGATCTTCAGAAAGCATGTAGGCAGCATCCACGCTTTTTAACGGTACACGGCCCCTTCTTACATTGAACTCCAGCAATTCGGGCACCCCTTTCCTGTATACCTTGAGGACAACCGTGGAGTTCTCCTCGCCTTTAAGATGTTTAGTGAGGGAATCATTGCTCATGTTCTTGTTGAACAAAGGCTCTCCGTTTGCATAGAGGATGCGGTCCCCGCCCTGTAACCCCACTTTTTCTCCGGGGCCGCCTTCCAGAGCCTGGATGACGGTAATGGTATCCTTTACCTTATAAAAACTCACGCCTATACCTACAAAATCCCCCTTCATGCTTTCGCTGAGGTTGGCATACTCTTCCTTGGGAATGTAAACCGAGTGTGGGTCGAGATCCCCCAGGATCCCATTGACGGTAACATCCACGATGCTATCCACATTCACCTCATCTACATATTCATACTCAATGTAGTCAATGAGCCGGGAAAGCTTTTCTTTCTTTTTGTTGGAAGACAATAATGGGGAGGAGTAATCAGAAAAATCCAGCTTGGCCCCTAAAATCACGCCAAAGGCGCAGGCGAGACCCAGTAGTAATGGCAGATATTTTTTCGTGTTCCCTTTCAATTGTCGAGTTCTGTGATTTGTTGCAGTTCGATCCCGGCCTTCTTCAAAAAGTCCAGTCCCGAATTGTCTTTGTAATCAATATTATACACCAGTCGCGTTATGCCCGCCTGGTGAATGAGCTTGCTGCATTCCTTGCAGGGGGACATGGTAATATATAATGTCGCTCCTTCACAGGATTGCGTGGAAGACGCGACCTTTAAGATCGCATTGGCTTCTGCGTGCAGTACATACCACTTGGTATAACCTTCTTCATCTTCGCATGGATTTTCAAACCCGGTAGGGGTCCCGTTATATCCGTCGGAAATGATCATTCTATCTTTAACAATAAGCGCGCCAACCTGCTTCCGGTTACAATGAGAAAGTTTGCTCCATTCCCTGGCGATCCTCAGGTACGCCTTATCGTATTTAAGTTGCTTCTTTTTCTGCATAGGATCAATATAATCTGCAATAGATCAGAAGCCTATGATGTTGAATATCAGCTTCACTAAAATATTGCAAGGTGAAGGTTAAAACAATTTACGTGCGTTAAATTTTTATCAAAGTGTCTGATAATTTTCAATGAGCATCGGGATAATAACTCCTATGACTATGGAGGAGACGATCAGGACCCAGTCCCTGCGGGAAACCTGCAGGATACCCTGGAAGATGAAGGCCAGGATGGCTACCACGATCACCACCACGATCTGGGCGGCCTCGATCCCCAGCGCGAATTCCAGCAGGGGTAGAAATTTGCTGTCTGTGTTGGAGGCGACCATCTTGAAATAATTGGAGAATCCCAGGCCGTGAATGATCCCGAAGAAAGCCGTAATGAAATACAGTAAACCGGTCTTGCGGTGTTTGTCCCTTCGGTTGGCAGTCATAATATTATAGACCGCCGTAATGAGGATCGTGACCGGGATCAAGAATTCCACCCAGTTGCTGTTGACATAGATGATTCCGTAGACAGACAGGAACAGGGCCAGGGTGTGCCCCAGGGTGAAAATGGTTACCAGCAGGATCACCCGTATCCATTCATGCACAGAATAGGCGGCAACCAGTACGATTAAAAAGAGAATGTGATCATAGGCCCGCCAGTCCAGGACGTGTTCGAGGCCTAATTGAAAGTACAACCAGAATTGAGACATAGTATTGGGAATGATAAGCGCCGAAAGTACAACATATTGTTAAAATTGCAAAGACCGGATTGACCTTCACGCTTTCAGGATCATTTTACTTTTTCGCTTAACAATTTCCCTATTTCCCTGAGGTCGATCTTCTTGCCCAGCTTAATGCCAAACACCCCAACGCCAGAGACCCAGATCTTGAGATCACTGTCCAGATCAAGCGTTCCTGCGGTCTCTACAGAAAAGGAGGAGATCTTTGCATACGGAAAGATCCTGAACTCCTTCTTTTTTCCTGTGATGCCCTGTATGTCGATCGCGATGATCTTACGATCTGTAAAGATCACCCGGTCCCGCTTGTGCCGGTACGATAAAAAGATGCTTTCCCCTTCTGTGATAAAGTCATCGTACAGTTCCCTTCCTTCTTCGGAAGCTATTTTTTCTACTACACTAAATTTTGCTAAAAGATCTATGGCCATATTCTAATTTGTTACTGATCCATAATGTATTTATCGATCATATATTGTGTGATGGGTTTTAAAGTTTTACCGGTTTCGGGATGCAGGCCCGGGGCGGTGAAATATTCCAGTTCCTTATTGCTCTTGTGGTACCAGATGGCGGGCCTGCCGTTGCGAAAAAAGCGTGTGGTGTCTGAAACTGCTGTTCTTCTGAAATTGTTGAGCAGGCTAAGGTTCATTGGCTTTTCCAGGGCATTACCGGAGCAGATCGTTTCCACGTAGCGGTCCCCGTCCCAAATGATGCATTCGTTGCTGCCGGCCATGAACCCGTAGTAGGAGGAAAGCCCGATCCCCAGAAAGGCCAGGATGAACAGCAAAGCCCTTCTCCTGTCCCTTTTCCCCGGCACCGGGCCGGGAGCGGACTGCTTTTTCTTCTTTTCGGGCGGGAGCCATACACTGGCTTTCCCTTCAGAATTACGAATAACGAAATCTTCATAATCCTCATACCCCAGGAATTCAGCCAGCGCATTTCTCACTTCGGGTTTGGGACCGGACTCTTCCTTGTAATACCTGGTGAGGGATTTTGGGGTAATGGAAAACCGGTAATCTTCAGAGATCACTTCTGCCAGGTAAGTGGCCCTTCCGTTGACCGAACTGTTCCCGGTGAGGCTGCCGGCTTTTTCAAATGCTGCTTCAAGTAATGCTTTTACCATTCAAATAGGATTAGGTCCTTAAAAGTAAAAAATTCCAGGACAATTTTTGGACATCCTGAAAAACAGGGTTTTTGGAAAATCTTGTCCAGGCTTTGTCTGCTGCTGTCCAGGCCCCGCCCCGTTTCTTTGCGGGGTGATCTGGGAGTTGTGTTGACCTGCAATCAAAACATGGCGCATCTTTTTTCACAGGGGATCCGGGGCGGGTGACCGGCAAACGGGAGGTAGCCGTCACCGTCTGTGATCCCCACTTCCCAACAATGTTTAGGGTGCTCAACAGGCGATCGCTGCGAGCTCCCGTACGAATGGCTGAATGATCTGGAAAAAACCCGGACGGCCATCCTCATGTCCAATTTTAAACAGAAAAAAATGAAAAAAGCAGTACTATTCTTAATGGCCATAATGTTCAATATATCGCTTATCTCCTGCACGGCAGAAGACCTGCCTGAAGTGCAGGCAGATGTGGAAATTTTTGCCGCTGAAAATGAAGGGGAAGGAAATCAGGATCCTCCTGAAGAAGAACCGGAGGATTAATTCCTAAAAATTTGTTAATTATAAAAGCCGCGGAAGGTCCCGCGGCTTTTCTTTTTTTGGTATTTTCGAAGCATGAAGATGCAGTTCCCAAAAAGCTTTTTCCGGCTGTTGTTTGTATTGCCGGTGCTGGTATTGACGGCCTGTGAATCCCGGTTCTCAGGAGATCGCTCTGGGCAGGGGATACGCAAGGATTCGGTCAATTATTATTTTGAGCTTTCAAAGAAGGATTCCCTTTCCACGTCAGAGCGCATACAGGCTACAGAAAGGGCGGTACGGCATGTGAAGGATAAGGGGGATAGCCTGCTGTTGAAGTCCTATTCCCAGAAGGTCTACCTGCTCAATAGGAACCGTGCCTATGACAGTTCCCTCGCCTACTCAGATACCCTGCTCAGGTATGCCTTACAGCAGCGTGATACTGCCTATATTGCCAAAGCCTACTATAGAAAAGGATTTATTTATCGCTACCAGAACGATAACCTTGCTGCCTACGCGAACCTGCTGGAGTCCAAAAAATGGTCCCTGCTGCTGGGGGACAGTACCGCGGTGGGAAGGAGATTCCGGGAAATGGCCTTTTCCCAAGCTGAACTGGGAGACCATGCCGGCAGACAGGAGAGCGCGGTGGCAGGCCTGGAATTTCTAAACCCGGAGCGGGACTCAATTCATCTCAGCGCCCTTTACAATGACGTCGCGGAAGTGTATCGCATGCAGGGTTTTTATGAAGACGCCCTGCGGGAATTCACGAACTCTTTGAGATTTAGTCGTTCGGAACAGGAAAAGATGACCGGGTTGAACAACATTGCCCTGGTGCACCGGAGCCGGGGAGATTTCGAGGCTGCCTTAAAGATCTGGGAGGAGCTGGAGGGCCGCCTGAGCGAAGCCCGGCCTGAATTCCAGGCCAGGATCATCCATAACGGGGCCTATGCAAAATGGCTGCAGGATTCCGGTGCAGAGGTACTGCCGCAAATGGAAGAGGCCCTTGAGATGCGGCTGCAGCTGAATGATCTCGACGGCTTGTTAGCCAGTTACGGGCAGCTTGCTGAAGTTCACACTGCTAAAGATCCTGCCCTCGCTCGTAACTATGCTGAAAGATACCTGCAGGTAAGCCGGGAGGCTTCAAATCCCCATAGCCAGATGGGTGCTCTTGAATTTTTAATAGGTTTAAAGGAGACAGGGGAGGTACGGGCTTATGCGCAGGAACACATAAGGCTTAGTGACAGCATTAGACAGGCAGAGCTGCAGGTGAAAAATGCCTTTGCCAAGATAAGATATGATGAAGAACGGAAACAAAAGACCATCCTGACCCTGGAAACAGAGAGGGCCCGGCAGCAGCTGGCCCTAATTGAAGCCCGTAATGAAGAGATCATGTACCTCTCGGGCATTGTGGTCCTCCTGCTGGGCGGGTCTTTCCTTATCTACTACCTCCGGCAACGGCACCGGCAGGAAAAAGCCCTGGAAGCCTATAAGACCGAAACCAGGATCTCCAAAAAGATCCACGATGAGCTGGCCAATGACGTGTACAACATCATGACCCAGCTGGGGGAGGAAACCAACCCGGTGGTCCTGGATAAGATCGACCATGTCTATCAACGCACCCGCAACATCTCCAGGGAGAACAACAGCATACATACCGGCGAGAATTACCGGGATGAACTCCTGTCCATGCTTTCTTCCTATACCCCCGGTAGCACAAGGCTTATTTGTAAAGGGGTGGATGAGGTGAACTGGAAAAAGATCCCGGCAGATAAAAAGATCAATCTGTACAGGGCCCTGCAGGAACTCATGACCAACATGAAAAAACACAGCCGGGCAGGATTTGTGGCGGTTATTTTTGAAAAAGAGCCTAATTCCCTGCTCGTCAAATACTCTGATAACGGGGCGGGAGCCGATGCCGAGAAAACTTTTATAGGAAATGGCCTCAAGAATACGGAAAACCGTATTTCTGAAATGAAGGGAAGCTTTACTTTTGAAACAGAAAAGGGAAGAGGGTTCAAAGCAGAGATCAGGATTCCCGCTTAACCAACCGTTATGTTTAGAAAAGTTCTTGTAGCCGAAGATATGGACAGCATCAACAGGGCTGTGGAAACTACTTTGCGAAACCTGCAAATCCCGGAGGTGGTTCATGCCCAGTATTGCGATGAGGCGTACCTGAAGGCCAAAAAAGCCGCCATGGACAACGATCCTTTTGAATTGCTTATCTGTGACCTGTCCTTTAAAGAAGATCACCGGCCGCAAAAGCTGGCTTCAGGGGAAGCCCTCATAGAAGCTCTCAAAAGGGAGCTCCCCGATCTTAAGGTGATCGTCCATTCCATAGAAGACCATCCGCAGCTGGTGCGTTCCCTGTGGGATAGCGGCCATATTGATGCCTATGTGTGCAAAGACCGCAATGGATTGATCGAGCTTAAAGAAGCGGTGGAAGTGGTCAACCGGGAGGGTCATTATAATTCCCCGCAAATCGCCACTGTCCTCAACCAAAAGAACGTTTATGTACTCCCCGATTACGACACCGCCCTGCTTACGCACCTCGCTAACGGGCTTACCCAGGAGCAGATACGGCAACGCTTCCTGGCAGAAGGTATCTCTCCCAGCAGTAAAAGTGCCATTGAGAAAAGACTCAAGGAAATACGAGAGGAATTCAATGCCAATACCACTCCGCACCTCATTTCCATCATGAAAGACCTTCGGCTTATCTGATCCTTTTGAGACCGGAACAGCAGCTGTTATTAGTTATAAATCTCTTTTTTGGTAGTCTACAGGCCTAAAAACATCTGCTTTTGGTCATAAAATTCTGTTAAGAATATGGTGCATTACGGAAAACCGTAAGCCCTTTTCCTGTCTTCAGTTTACCTTTGTAGTATTATTTAATTAGTGAATTAAATTTTGGGGTTAAAAGTGTCGGTTCTTGTGGAACGGAGGTTGATTATGTAGGGTAAATTGATCTCCCCTTGAGGCCGGCACTTTAAA
>JBEPWW010000012.1:0-16141 GCA_041642215.1 Salinimicrobium sp.
ACGATCTTTTTATATAAAAACCGAAAGCTTCAGTTTGTGCTGGGGCGTTTAAATATCCTATTAAACTTAATTTTGCTAGGATTATTTGTCTATTGGTCCCTAAATATATCTGGAGAGAGTGACCTCTCTGAGAAAGGTATTGGGATGCTGATTCCTATTATTTCTATCGTTTTTTTAGTGCTGGCCAATAAGGCCATCAAAAAGGATGAGGATCTTGTAAAATCTGTGGACCGACTGCGATAAACCTTTTATCTTAGTAGTATTAGTGCGTAAAAACCCGGAGTGAAAGCTCCGGGTTTTTTTGGTTGATCAGTTAGCGTTTTCCCAGCTCGATTACCTCGAGGTCTTTAATGTCTTTCCCGTCTATTTTAAAGCGGAGCATGGTACGTACCTGGTGGAACCCCTGTTTTCCTGCAGCCCCGGGGTTCATGTGGAGCAGGTCCAGTTTTTTGTCGTGCATCACCTTCAGGATGTGAGAATGCCCGCTGATGAAAATTTTTGGGGGATTTTTTTTGATCTCCTCTTTGATCGCGGGGGAATACCGGTTTGGGTATCCGCCAATATGAGTGATCCAGACATCGACTTCCTCGCATAAAAAACGGTTGTTGAGAGGGAACTCCTTGCGTATCTCTGTGCCGTCGATATTGCCGTATACTGCCCGTAAGGGGGTTGATTTTTGCAGCTCGTCAGACACGTGTGTGGTCCCTATATCGCCGGCATGCCACACTTCATCTGCTTCTTTAGCGTATTGGAGGATCCGGTTGTCAATATGTCCATGGGTATCGCTAAGAAGGAGTATTTTTTTCATTGATTAAATTTATGCTAAGATTGAAAATCTAAAGCAGCCATGCCATTTGCAGTTGGGTTTATTGGCTTATCTTTGTGCTTTAAGTGTAAAAGTAAACATTTAGTTTGAGATATTTTCTGGAACTCGCTTATCACGGGAGAGCATATCATGGCTGGCAAAGACAACCAAATGCTGTTTCGGTGCAGGAGGAAGTGGAACGGGTGTTGAAGATCCTTACCCAAACCCATGTGGAGATCACCGGTGCGGGAAGGACAGATAGCGGGGTACATGCCAAACAGCTGTATGCTCATTTTGATCATGAAAAGATTCATGTTCAGGAGATGTTGTTTAAACTCAATTCCCTGCTCCCCCGTGATATCGCGGTTAGAGACCTTTTTGCCGTGGCGCCTGATGCCCATGCGCGTTTTGACGCTTTAAGCAGAACCTATGAGTACCATATTGTGAAACAAAAAGACCCTTTTGAAAGTGAAACCGCGCACTATGTGAAAAGGGAAATGGATATAGACAGGATGAACAGGGCAGCGGAAATATTATTGGGATATACCGACTTCAAGTGTTTCTCTAAATCCCGGACAGATGTTTACACGTACAATTGTAAAATTCAGACCGCTTTTTGGGAAAACCGGGACGAAAAGCTGGTGTTTACTATAAAAGCCGACAGGTTCCTGCGGAATATGGTACGGGCCATTGTCGGGACCCTGCTGGAAATTGGCCTGGGAAAGCTTGATGTAGAGGCAATGCATGACATCATTAAAAGTGGGGACAGGGGAGAGGCAGGAGCTTCAGTACCGGCCCACGGCTTGTTTTTGACGAGAATAGAATACCCGGAAAAGATTAGAAATTAATGGCAGTATCATCGGGAAACGCATTTGATTTTAAATTGTTCAGGAGGCTCCTGAAATATACCAATGCCTATAAATGGACCTTCTATTTTGTGGCCCTGGCCGCTATTGTGCTTTCGGTTCTGGCTGTTATGAGGCCATATTTGCTTCGGCTGGCTATAGATAATTCCATTGTTCCGCAGGAATATAGCGAACTGCTGTTTTATATTGCTGCTATGGCAGGGGTTCTGGTCCTGGAAGTTATTTTTCAATTCAGTTTTATTTACTTCGCCAACTGGCTGGGGCAGGAGGTCATAAGGGACCTTCGGGTCAACCTTTTCGAGCATATGCTTCAGTTCAAAATGAAGTATTTTGATAAATCGGCTGTGGGAAGGTTGGTCACACGGGCAGTAAGTGATATTGAGACCATAGCCAGTATTTTTAGCCAGGGGCTTTTTATGATCATCAGTGATCTGCTTAAAATGTTTGCTGTACTTGGTTTTATGTTCTACCAGAGCTGGAGGCTCACTTTGTTGGTGCTTATAATACTTCCGTTCATCCTGTATGCCACGCGTGTTTTTCAGAAGAAAATGAAAGCCGCCTTTGAAGAAGTGCGTACCCAGGTGGCAAACCTCAATACCTTTGTCCAGGAGCGCATTACCGGCATGAAGATCGTACAGTTATTTACCCGGGAACAAACGGAATATGAGAAGTTTAAAGAGATCAATGACAAACACCGTAAAGGCTGGATCAAAACCGTCTGGTACAATTCCATATTTTTTCCCATCGCAGAAATGTCCACTTCTATCACCATTGGTGTGATCGTATGGTATGGCGGGCTACAGGTAATGGCAGGAAGTGAGGCGATCAGTCTGGGGATCATCGTGGCCTTTATTGAGCTAAGCCAGATGTTGTTTCGACCACTACGCCAGATCGCAGATAAGTTCAATACGCTTCAAATGGGAATGGTGGCTGCAAACCGCGTTTTCGGGATTTTGGATACCCAAGCCAGTATTGCTGACACCGGGGAGATTGAGGTCGATCATCTTAAGGGGGAGATCGCCTTTGAAAATGTTGTTTTTGGATATGTAGATGATGAGCCGGTGCTTAAGGGAATCTCCTTTAAAGCCAGGCCGGGAGAGACTGTTGCTATTGTAGGAGCAACAGGAGCGGGAAAATCTACCATCATTAACCTGCTGAATCGTTCCTATGAGATCTGGGATGGCAGGATTTGCGTGGATGGAATAGATGCCAGGGATATTAGCCTTAAATCCTTGCGATCACAAATCGCTATCGTATTGCAGGATGTCTTCCTTTTTGCTGATTCTATTCATAATAATATAACCCTTAACGATCCAGCTATTACTCGAGAAGAGGTCATTCGGGCAGCTAAAGAGATCGGGGTGGATGAATTTATTTCCAGTCTCCCCGGGGGATACGATTATAACGTAAAAGAACGGGGGGTGATGTTGTCTTCGGGGCAAAGGCAGTTGATTGCTTTTCTAAGGGCTTATGTTAGTGATCCCAGCATACTTGTGCTGGATGAAGCCACTTCTTCTGTGGATTCCTATAGTGAGCAGTTGATCCAGGATGCCACCGATAAGATCACTAAGGGGCGTACCTCTATCGTGATCGCGCACAGACTGGCAACGGTTAAAAAAGCTGATAAGATCCTGGTGATGGACGCCGGTAAGATCGTGGAAATGGGAACCCACCAGGAGCTGCTGCAGAAGGAAGGCGGTTATTACAGAAATTTATATGAAGTCCAGTTTATGGCAGAAGAAACCTTATAAGCTTCAAGCCTATAGGCCTATATTAGGTCAGCCTTTAATTTACTGATCAATTCATCCTTTCCGTCATACATGACAAACTCCCCGTCTTTAATATAGGAGATCTGTCCGGTTTCCTCGCTAACGACCAGGGCGATGGCGTCAGTCTTTTCAGTGATGCCTACTGCTGCCCTATGCCTAAGCCCAAAGCGAAGCGGGATGGTACGATCATTAGAAACCGGTAATACCACTCTCGTTGCCGTGATATAATTGTCTTCTATGACAATGGCCCCGTCGTGCAGGATAGAATTTTTATGGAAGATGGATTCGATAATGGGTTGGTTGACCTGGATCTTCATGGAATCTCCGGTATTTTTTACAAAATCAAGACTTGTGTTTTTCTGTATTACAATGAGTGCCCCCGTATTGGTCCTCCCCATGTTTTCGCAGGCTTTCACGATGGCTTCTATGTCATTCGGGGTTTCAAGATCTTCCTTAATGAGTTTAAGGGCTTGAAGGAACTTTCTTCTTCGGGCGAAATTTGTGGACCCGATCATAAGTAGGAATTTCCTTATTTCCTGCTGGAATACTACGATAAGGGCAAACATACCCACTCCAATGAATTCCCCCAGTACACTGCTAAGCATTTCCATTTGCAGGACCTGGGTGAGTTTTCCTACCAGGTAGATAATGACGATCCCAATGAAAATATTGACAGCCACAGTGCCTTTTACCAGCTTGTACAGGTAGTACAACAGGGCGGCGATAAGGACAATATCAACAATGTCAAGAATGCGTAGGTCTAGGAAATCCAAGTGGTATTGCTTTTTGGTAAATGTAAAAAATATTAACTAGTTATTAAGCCGTGCCGTTAATTTGACGCATTCAACGGCTTCCCGTACGTCATGCACCCTTAGAATATGAGCGCCTTTTAAAAGGGAAACTGTGTTTAGCACGGTGGTTCCGTTAAGGGATTGTTCAGGGGTGGAGTTTAAGGTTTTATAGATCAGGGATTTCCTGGATATCCCCGAAAGCACCGGCAGATCGAGTTCCTGGAAGAGGTCGAGGCAAGACAGTAATTCGAAATTTTGGCTGATGTTTTTGGAGAAACCAAAGCCCGGATCTATAATGAGGTCATTGATCCCCAGCTCCCTTGCCTCAGAGATCTTTCCGGAGAAATAAAGGAGCAAATCCTGCACAAGGTCTTCATATTGATTAAGGTCTTTCATCGTTTGCGGGGTCCCGCGCATGTGCATGAGGATATACGGTACCTGCAGGTTTGCCACCGTTCTCATCATCTCTTTGTCGAGGCTCCCCCCGGAAATGTCATTGATGACAGCAGCCCCGGCTTCAATACTCTTCCGGGCCACTTCGCTTCTAAAAGTGTCAATGGACAGGAGTGCTTCGGGAAATTCCTTTAAAAGCATTTCCACCACCGGGAGTATCCGCTTTAGCTCCTCATCGACTGTGATATCTGCTGCCCCGGGCCGGCTGCTATAGGCACCCACATCAATAAAGGTTGCTCCCTCTGTCAGCATTTTTTCGGCATGTTCTAGGCAATCCCTGAGGCTTATATTTTTTCCGCCGTCATAAAACGAATCGGGGGTGATATTCAGGATCCCCATGACCGCCGGGGTGCTGAGGTCTACTAAAGTTCCTTTGCAGTTGAGATACATTAAAAAATTCGTGGTTTTTTGAGTGGAAAAATTAACTTTGACAAATCGAAATATTTCAGCGAAATTTACGCAAATTACCCGTTTCTATGAAGGATACTTCAAAACAATATGATGCGGTGGTACAGGAATGCCGCAGCTTGTTTTTAAAGAAAATGAAGGATTACGGTTGTGCCTGGAGGATCCTGCGGCTTCCTTCCCTTACCGATCAGATCTTTATTAAAGCCCAGCGAATAAGGAGCCTTCAGGAAAATGAGGTGCGAAAAGTAGATGAAGGAGAGGCGCCGGAGTTTATAGGGATTATCAACTATTCGGTCATGGCCCTTATTCAGCTTGAAAAAGGAGTGGCAGAACAGCCCGATCTTTCTCCCGAAGAAGCGATCTCGCTTTATGATCATATGATCAAGCGTACCCGGGAACTTATGGAAAATAAAAACCATGATTATGGGGAGGCCTGGCGGGATATGAGGGTGAGCTCCCTTACCGATCTTATCCTCCAAAAACTGCTTCGGATCAAACAAATAGAAGACAATAAAGGCAAAACCCTGGTGAGTGAAGGTATTGACGCGAATTATCAGGATATGATCAATTATGCGATTTTTGCCTTGATCCACATTAATGAATCAGGCCCCCAACAGGCGGTCAGTTAAAATAAAAAGCATGAAAATTTTAGTAGGTTTTGCCCGATGGGTTGTTGGAATTTTGTTCATATTTTCGGGGTTTATAAAGCTGAATGATCCTATTGGTTTTTCCTTTAAGCTGGAAGAATACTTTAGCCCTTCGGTCCTGGATCTTGAATTTCTGGCTCCCTATGCGCTGGTCATTGCCATTCTCCTGGTCATCTTTGAATTGATCCTGGGGGTGATGCTGCTTATAGGATATCTCCCCAAATTCACGACCTGGAGCCTCCTTTTAATGATCCTGTTCTTTACTTTTCTCACTTTTTATTCGGCCTATTACAATAAGGTGACAGACTGCGGGTGTTTTGGGGATGCGATCCCGCTTACGCCCTGGCAATCTTTTTACAAGGATGTGATCCTGTTGCTGCTCATTCTGGTCCTCTTTTTTAATCGAAAATATATTACGCCCTATTTTGCAAAAGAATCCCATAGGTGGATCATCTTTTTGGTGACCATGTTGTGTTTTGTCTTTGCGTACTATGTGTTGATGCACCTGCCGGTATTTGATTTCAGGGCTTACAAGGTAGGGACCAATATAGAAGAGAGCATGAATGTACCCGAAGGGGCACCTGAGGCTGTCTATGACTATCACTGGAGATTCCTGGTCAACGGGGTCGAGGAAATTGTCACCACCCGGGGGAGCTATCCTCAGGTGGAAGGAGAGTTTATGGATGTGGAAACAGTGCTGGTACAGAAAGGGTATGAACCGCCAATCCATGATTTTTCCATGGAGAAAGGAGGAGAGAATTTTACTTCTGAATTGTTGCAGGAAGAAAAATTGTTGATGATCATTGCCTATAGTTTAAGAAGAAGTGAAAAAGATGGTCTCTTGAAGATGAGGGAGGTGGCCGAAAAGTCAAAAGCCGAAGGATATAAAGTGATAGGCTTATCTGCTTCGGGGGAAGACCTGAAGGCGGAAGTAAAGGAACAATACGGGCTGGATTTCGATTTCTATTTTAGCGATGAAACCGCATTAAAGACGATCATTAGGAGCAATCCGGGAGTGGTTAGACTGAAAGAAGGTACTATCGTACAGAAGTTGCACTGGAATGATGTGGAAGAGCTGGAATTATAGTGGTCGAATTCCCGGGCTCTCCGTTTGCTGTGGGCCAGGCTACTGATCCCTTATCGTGATGTTTCCCGGCCTGGGGATTCCATTGTCCCTGTTAATCAATATATTTGTATAGGGCGGTTGCAAAAAGTGCTTACGGCATGTTCGTAAAGACAGGTTTGTGGGCCTAAACCTTAAAAGAGGAATTATCATCATAAAAACTTAAGTTATGAGAAAAAAAATAGTTGCAGGCAACTGGAAGATGAACAATGATTTGGCAGAAACCGAACAATTACTGGAGGAGATCAAAGTGCAGTGGGAAGAAAACCCCGATGTGGAGGTGATCGTCGCGCCCTCATTCACCAATCTTCACCATACCTTTGAATCGCTTCGTAAGCTGCCTATTGAAGTCGCAGCTCAAAACATGCACCAGAGCGAGAGCGGAGCTTTCACGGGGGAGGTTTCGGCCAAGATGCTCACCAGTATAGGTGTCCAGTCGGTTATTCTTGGCCATAGTGAGCGCCGGTCCATTTTTGGTGAAACGAACCAGGTGCTGGCCGAAAAGGTCAACATGGCACTAAAGAATGATTTGCGGGTGATCTATTGCTGTGGGGAAGAGTTAGAGGAGCGTAAGAACGAGAACCATTTCAATGTGGTGGAAAGCCAGCTAAAAGATGGTCTTTTTCACCTGGATGCTGAAGCCTGGAAAAAAGTTGTAATCGCTTATGAACCGGTTTGGGCAATAGGTACGGGGGAAACAGCTTCTCCGGAACAAGCCCAGGAAATGCACGCGCATATTAGAAAGCAGGTCGCTGCAAAATACGGCGAAGAACTGGCTGCCAATGTTTCTATCCTTTACGGGGGCAGTGTCAAGCCGGGGAACGCGGGAGAGATCTTTGCCAAAGAGGATGTTGATGGGGGGCTTATAGGAGGTGCCAGTCTTAAGGCTGAAGATTTCCTGGCCATAGTACAATCTTTTTAATCGTTCCCTATGAATTACCTGGAGTTTAAATTTGTAGTGGAGCCACCGCAACCGGCTTCAGAGATCCTTATCGCAGAGTTGGGTATGGCGGGTTTTGAAAGTTTTGTGGAGCATGAAGACGGGATCACTGCATACATCCCGGTGGAGGAGTATGAGGAAGAAACCATGGCGGGAATACAGGTGCTCAATTCAGATGAATTTGATATTTCCTACACTTCCAAAGAGATCGAGCAGGTTAACTGGAATGAGGAATGGGAGAAGAATTTCCATCCTATTCTTGTGGATGATACCTGCAGCGTGCGTGCTCCTTTTCATCCACAACCAGATGTGAAATACGATATTGTGATCGAGCCTAAAATGTCTTTTGGGACCGGGCACCACGCGACCACTCATATGATGATACAGTTTTTGCTGAAGCATGATCTTGAGGGAAAAAGCGTGCTGGATATGGGCTGTGGAACCGGGGTCCTGGCCATTGTGGCTGAAAAGAGAGGGGCAAAGAAGGTGGATGCCGTGGATATCGATAACTGGTGCTACCAAAATACCCTGGAGAATGTGGAACGCAATAATTGCAACACCATCTCTGTTTATGAAGGAGGAGCCGAGATCCTGAAAGGTAGAAAATATGATACGATCATTGCGAATATCAACCGCAATATTTTAATTGAGGATATGGCTGCTTATGTCGAAAGCCTTGAAAAAGGGGGGGAATTATACCTTAGCGGCTTTTACAGCGAAGACATCCCGCTCATCAAAAGTGAATGTGAAAAATATGGACTGGAATACCAGGAAAGCCTGGATAGAGATAACTGGGTGGCATTGAGGTTTTTGCGAACTGTAAATTAATTGGTTTTTTATTATCTTTATCCCGCTATTGAAAAAGGAAGGATTATGAGTACAAAGGAGAAAGTATTAGAAAAGAAGAAAGTAGAGACCAAAGAGTCTAAACTGCATGAGATCATTCTTTATAATGACGATCATAACACCTTTGATCATGTTATCGAGACCCTGATCATTGTTTGTGACCATACTCCCGAACAGGCCGAACAATGTTCGATACTTGTTCATTATAAAGGGAAATGTGCTGTTAAAACAGGAACCTATAAGGAGCTGGAGCCACGCTGCAGCAAGCTGCTTGAAGAAGGACTTTCTGCCGAGATCGTGTAGAACATTTCCCGGATAATGGCTGGAAAAAATTGTAAGATCTGCAGCATTTGCTGCAGATCTTTTTTTTGGAGAAAAGAGATTTAGGGGCCGGGGAATTGGAAAAATCAGTTCCTGAAACCTGCTCGTAACAGTTTCCTCTTTAGGGAAATTATTATTTCCCGATAATTATCGCTGATCGTTGTACATTGGACTTCACTGTTCCTGGGAAAGCATCCTCTCAACTAAAAGATCCACTGTTCCCGGGATGCCTATTTTGGAATTTGGTGCTTAGAATTTGGAATTTCTCTTCGAATTTGCTTCGCTGTTCCTGAAAGCGTTCCCGCCTGAAAGTGCGAAGTCCGCTCCGCCTTTGGCGTTGCGCTTTTTTGTTTTTCTCCAAAGCTTCGGGCAAGTCCGGCTTTTCCGTAAAAACAAAAAAGTCCGCAGCGAAAGCTGCGGACTTTGTGCTTTAAGTGACCTCGCCAGGATTCAAACCTGGAACCTTCTGAGCCGTAATCAGATGCGCTATTCAGTTGCGCCACGAGGCCTTTATTATTTTGTCACCCTTTCCCGAATTAAAGATTTACTTCAAGAATTTCAGCGGGCTGGCCCGCCGAAGGGAAAAGCTTTTGCTTTTTCCGTAGGCGGGTGCAAATATAGGTTTTATTATAAAAAAGAAAAACAATTTTTTGAAAAAATGTTCCTCATTGCAATCAGGCCTTTTTCCCGGTAAGAAGCCATTATTCACCATATACCCCCGCAGCGGCTTTTAGTTCTTACACGAAGCATAGATCTTTGGGTTCAACTGCAGGTGAAAGAAGATAGTTGTCGAGAGTGCTAAACCACTCATCAATGTCGCTGGCCGCGGTGTTAATGGCTGTGCTGTTATTGTTGTATGGTTTGTATTTCTCTGGATTGGTGATGCAGAAAAGCCCCACCGTGGGAGTTCCCGAGGAACTGGCTAAATGCATGATCCCGCTGTCAGCACCTATGAACAATTGAGTATTGGCGATGAGAGAAGCGATCTCCCTTACATCCTTGCTGTAAAAGGAGGGGATCTTGAAAGATAGTTTGGAAATATTCTCTATGGGTAATACTTCAATGATGTTGTACTCCGGATACCTGTCCTTTAGTTCTGCATAAAATTTTTCCCACCAGTTTTCAGAATAGCATTTTGCTCCGGTGGCGTAGGTGAAAAGACATATGGTTCTCTTCCTGTTTTTTACCAGGTCATTCAGGGTTTTAAGGCCTTGGTCAAGTTCGGCGGCAGTGAGCTTCAGGTCCAGCGATGGGATATCGCTTTTTGCTGCAGATGATATGTGCTGCGTTATACGGCTCCTGAGGTCGTAAACAGGAAACTTGGCCATGTGTTGCAGTTCTGTGCCTTGAATAATGTTGACGGGATCCCCAAATAGCTTATATTTCGAACGCGCGAATTTCGTGGAAAGCCTTCCGGAGGAAGAATTCTTCTCTACGTTAATCACCAAATCGTAGTTGGTTCTCCTTAAGGATAACCAGACTTTGCAATACGCCATGAGATCTTCAAAGGGTTTCCTGGGAAGCCGAACCACCCTGTCTATATTTTCGTAGTTCTCGAAAAGAATGGGAGCCAGGTTTCCCTTTACAAAAAGGTCTATCTGGCAATTGGGAAAAAGGGCGTTCACTTCCTGGATGAGCGGGGTGATCATTAACAGGTTGCCCAGTCGGTGGTTGGGTCTAATGATCAATATTCTGGATATATCAGCGTCTGAAGGTAATTTTATGTCGGAATAAGATTTTCCGATATTCCTGGTCAATCCATGTGTTACAGATCTTCTGTATACATTGACTTTCTTTAAAATGCTCATTTACAAAAATTAGGGGATGCAAAAATAACACGTGAAAGTGAGATATCTGCTACTGCACCCAACTTTTTTTATCCGGAAGGAAGGCTGTTTTCAAATTTGCATTATAGGGGGCAATAGTTATATTTGTCCATGGCCAAAATAGATGAGTTTATTGCGGAGTTCGCCTCCTTTGTATGGGGACTCCCGCTTTTGATTTTGTTAACTGGTGGGGGGTTGTACCTGCTCATCTATTCCAAATTCCTTCCTTTTCGATACCTGGGGCACTCCCTGAGAGTGCTGCGGGGAAAGTATGATAATCCCGATGATCCAGGGGAGATCAACCATTTTAAAGCCCTTTCTACTGCTCTTGCCTCTACCATAGGTATGGGGAATATAGCCGGGGTGGCGGTGGCTATCGCAATTGGGGGGCCCGGCGCGATGTTTTGGCTATGGATCAGTGCGTTAATAGGAATGGCCACGAAGTTCTTCACCAATAGCCTGGCGGTAATGTACCGCGGAAAAGACAGTGAAGGGAAGCTTCAGGGAGGTCCCATGTATTTTATAACAGAAGGCCTAGGTAAGAAGTGGTGGGCTATGGCTGCATTCTTCAGCCTGGCAGGATTGATCGGGGCCTTGCCGGTGTTCAATGTGAACCAGCTTACGCAGGCTATCAATTATATCCTGTTAAGTCCCAATGGGGTGGAGGTGAGTTTTGCTTCCAACCTGGTGATCGGGATCACCCTGGCAGGCATCACGGCAATCGTTATCTTTGGCGGGCTTGCCAGGATCAGTAATACCGTGTCTAAACTGGTTCCTGCAATGGTAGCCTTGTATTTTGTATCAGTCCTTTTGATCCTGTTCGTCAATTATGAACAGGTGCCCTATTACCTGGGGCTGATCTTTACCGATGCTTTTGCTGCCGAAAATTATAACGGAGACCCGTTTTTAGGGGGTGTCCTGGGAGGAATAATTATCCTGGGTATACGAAGAGGGGCTTTTTCCAATGAGGCGGGGATAGGTACAGCACCCATGGCGCACGGTGCGGCAAAGACTGCCGAGCCTATACGGGAAGGCCTGGTGGCCATGCTGGGGCCCGCCATCGATACCCTTATCGTGTGCTCCCTTACAGGAATGTCCATCCTGGTGACCGGCGTATGGCAGACTACAGATGTGAACGGGGTGAGCCTTACGGCAGCCGCCTTTAATAATTCGATACCGATGTTTGGAAATTATTTGTTGCTGCTGTGTATCGCTATTTTTAGCGTGTCTTCCCTCTTCTCTTATTCCTATTACGGGACCAAATGCCTCTCATTCCTGATAGGGGCAGATAAAAAGCATTATTATAATTATTTCTATGTGCTGAGTATCCTGGTAGGGGCGACCACTTCCCTGAGTATGATGATCAACCTTATCGATGGGTTTTTTGCCTTAATGGCCATTCCAACCATGATCTCTACCCTTATCCTGGCACCAAAAGTGCTGAAAGAGGCAAAAAGATATTTTGCTACACTTAAGTCTGAAAAGGTGCCGCAAACCCAAAAATGAGCAGTGTCCAAATAGCAGCGGCAGGAGGAGCGGGTTATTGGATTCTTACCGGTTAAAAGAGAGGATGCGTTTTTGATCATGGCTCTGCTGCGCCAGCTCAATCACTTTTATAACATTCCGGGCTTCAGGGGCCGTCACCGCCAGGGGTGTGCCACTCCATATATGATCGCGAACATTGATATAAAACCTGCGGTAGTCCCCGGCAAGGCTTTCGATCTTCCGGTATTCCTCCTCTGTGTTTAAAAGGCCCCAAAGGCCTTCGGGTTCTTTTCCCCAGTGGGAAAGATCTTGTGGTGTTATTCCCTTCTTGAGGGCCTCTTCCTGTACGTCCATTCCATATTTGGTATAGTTTCCTTTTCTCCCGAAGAGTTTATATCGTGGCCCTGGTTCTTTAACCAGCATTCCTGCTTTAAGGGTGACTTTAAGTTGAGGATAAAAGAGCAGCAGTTCAAAATTGTCGGTTACCTTTGAGTCCTCACGCTGGATGTGCAGGTTGGCGAAAATTTCCCGGGGCTCCCCAAACAGCATCAACGCCTGATCGATGAGATGGCTGCCCAGATCGTACAGGATCCCGCTTCCCGGGATCTCCTCTTCTTTCCAGCTGTCTTTCACATAATTCCTGAACCGGTCAAAATGAGCCTCAAATTCCATGAGCTTCCCCAGCCGATCCTGTTCCAGGAGTTGCTGAATGGTAAGGATGTCACTGTCCCATCTTCGATTGTGATGAACGCTTAGCACTAGGTTGTTTGCTGTGGCCAGTTGTATGAGTTCATCGGCTTCCTCTGTCTTTACTGTAAAAGGTTTTTCCACCACCACATTCTTTCCCGCCAGTAATGCTTCTTTAGCATATTGGTAGTGCAAATGATTGGGAAGTGTGATAATGAGCAGTTCAATGTCGGGATCTTCCAGGATCTCTGAGAAATCGCTAAGTATCCGTGCTTCAGGAAAATCATTTTTTGCCGCGTCGCGGTTTCCTTTACTGGAGGTCATGATGCTCCTAATGCTGAAGCCGGGAACACTGGCAATAACGGGAGCATTATAGATCCTGCCACCCGAGCCATATCCAAGAATGGCCGTATTGATTGCATTCATTTTTTATTTTAAGATACTATAACTTTTTTGAAAAAGAAGAAAATTTTCCCTATTGTGGAAGTATATTCGAATTAAAAAGGGTCTGGATTACAATGTTTTAAAGCTTAGTCGTAAATTAATAGGACCTAACAACCAAAACATTTTATTATGGGATTTGTTGAAATTGTAATCGTATTTTTTATTGCTCTGGCTATCGCTTCTTTATTTTTCTACGGATTTAGAAGCCGCGGACCCTGGGGTGCATTTTGGGTTTTCCTGTTGATCCTGTTTCTGTCTGCCTGGGTAGGAAGACTATGGTTAACCCCTGCAGGACCGGTCCTCTGGGGATTTGCCTGGTTGCCGGTGATGTTTTTTGTGCTTATAATCGCGCTGGCCATTGCGGTAGCGAGTCCGCGGGAGGAAGACAGGACAGTAGATTACGAGCCCGAAACCGGGACCGAGATCAGGGAAAGTGATCGTGGGGTGGCTGCTGTCTTCGGGGTTTTCTTCTGGACCCTGCTAATCGTACTTATTGTTGCTGTTATAGCCGGATTAATAAGATAAGGAGCAAAGATGAGAGCGAAGAGCACAGCCTGAGGCAGGTCTAAACCAGTCTTGCCTTTGGCTGTTGTATCTCAATTTCTTCTGTCTTGGTGACGATTCCCCTTACAATGTTGTCCAGTTCATCTGCAGAATTCCGTAGGTGGATCAGGACCTCCTGTTTGCTCATTTGTTCATAATGGTCTTCCTCCAATAGGTGCAGAAGTCCTTTGATGCGGGCAAGAGGAGCCCTTACCACATGCGACTGTTCCCAGGCGATCTCCTTGAGGGTTTTGTTCTGTCGCTTGATCTCCCGCATTAACCTGCGGGATTCTGTCACATCCAGGACAGCTCCTACCATCCTGATGGCTTTTTTGTTCCCGTCTCTTATAATAAAGCCACGGTCAGCGACATGCGCCACCTTGCCGTCAGCTTTTATGATCCGGTATTCTTCTTTCCATTTTTCCTCGTTAGGATCGTTTAACGCGTCCAGCAGGGAGTTTTTTACACGTTCCTGGTCCCTGGCCGCTATTTTGGTAAACCAGAAAGAATGTACTGAAGTGGCCTCGTTGGTATCATAGCCAAAGATCTTTTTATATCCTTTGCTGCGTGTTACAGAATCGGTCGCGATCTCCCAGTCCCAGATCATTTCATTGGTAGCTTTCATGGCCATTTTGAAACGGTCATTGGCCAGTTTAAGCGCTTCCTTCTTGGCTGTAATATCTGAAACATCACTGGTGGCACCAATGAGTCGGATGGGTTTTCCCGAATGGTCCCTTATGATGTAACCTTTATCGATCACTTTAGCATAAGAGCCGTTTGCCCGTCGAAATCGGTATTCAGTCTTAATGAAGTTCTTATTTGGGTTAGAGAGGACCTTTTCCAGTTTCTGTCGTTCTGCCGGAAAATCTTCGGGATGTATATGGGTTTGCCAAAATTCTTTTTTATTCACTTCTTCTGAAGAAAAACCGAACAGGTCTTTATGGCTGCGGTGGAACCGCACCACTGAATTGTTCTTGAGATCCCAGTCATAGATCAGATCTTGTGTGGCAGTTGCTGCCAGCTTGTACCGCTCATTGATATGCTCAATCTCCCTGGCCTGATCGATTACAGTGCTCACATCCCTGGAGTTGGCTACAATGCCTTCAATGGCGGGATCCTTCAATAGGTTGGTTGCCGTGGTTTCCACCCACCTCCATTCTCCCTCCCTGTTCCTGAACCTGAATGGAGAGATCCTTACCTGTTTTTCCTTCTTAAGCTGGTCAAACTGCTCCCTTACCCTGTCCCAGTCTTCGGGATGTATGAAGTGAAAGGCATTTTTCTCCATAAGTTCTGAAGGAGACAGACCCAGGACAGATTTATAGTTCTCACTGGCAAAAGTATAGTTGCCATCCATATCCAAAACGGCCATCATATCAGAACCTTCCTGTACCAGGGCTTTAAATTTTTCTTCGCTCCTTTTAAGCTGTTCTTCCTGAGCCTTAATGGCTGCCTTTGCCTGCCGGGTTTCCAGGGTCCGGGTGAAATTATGGGCAAGACTCTGGAGGAAACTGATCTCGCCTTCACTCCAGATGCGTTCCCGGGTACAGTCATCAAAGCCTATGAAACCATAAAGCCGGTCTTCAAGAATGATTGGAAGCAAAAGCATGGATTTGATATCCTGTTCCACAAAAATTTCCTTTAACAAACATTCCTGAAGTTCACTTAGGGTGGCCGTAAAAGGGATATTTTCCTGGAGGGGGCCCATTATTTCTTCCACCTGGCTGGAAGACATGTTCTGCATGTCGGGGTTATTGATCTGGGCTTTTGCTTTATTACTTGTCCATTCCACCTTCTGGCTAATAAGGAATTCTCCTGTTTGCTCATCCTCATGTGCGCCAAAATAATACATCCTGTCAACCTCAACAGTGTTACCTATGACTCCAAAGGTGTCTTCAAGGGCTGTGCTGTCCAGGTCGTTTTCCAGAAGGGAGTTTATGAAAGAAGCGTTGACACTTAGGAACTTGCTTTTTTCTACCATCACTTTTTCGGTATGCCGGTAGCTGGTGATGTCTTTTGCGATACCATGTACTTCAGTGACTTTGCCATCAAGTTCCATTGGCATTAAAATAACCTTTAAGATAAGGTGTTTACCCTTTGCTGAAATATAGTCGGCCTCGAAAGTGCTGGTGATGCCCCGTGTGGCTTTTTGAAACTGGTTCCAGATGCGTTCTTTGTGGTTTGGTGCAC
>JBEPWW010000012.1:16151-17398 GCA_041642215.1 Salinimicrobium sp.
TTTTAGGATCTCATTTATTGGAACCTCTGCCAACCTGGCCAGACCTTCATTGGCGTGCAGGAAATTTCCGTTGAGGTCCAAACGGAACAGGCCATCGGGATTTCCCGTGATGAAATTGGTGTATTGCTGCCGGTTGATCTTTAGCTCTTTCTGTATCTCTTTTTCCTTTTTCTTCGCCAGTACCTGCTGGGTCATGTCCTGGATGCAGTGCAGGATATATTCGGTATTGCCTAGTTCGTCTGCCAGGGGAATATTTTCATTACTCCAGTACTTTTCCCGGAAGGCTCCTGTTTCCCGCATAGGGAGGTCATATCTCACCTCCTGGATCTTTATTCTCTTGGCTGTTTTTCGCGCCTCTTCCAGGGTTTTTAAGATGGTTTCCAAATCATGGTCCTCAGCCTCAGGATTTTTTGGGAATGCCTGGACCAGGTTTTTTCCAATAAGATGAGATCTTTCTGTTTGGGTAAGGGAAAGATAGGCTTCGTTGGCATCAAGAATGATAAATGTGGAAGGGGATTCCGGTTTAAGTAATACACATGGCAGGGGGGTCGCCATAAATAATTCTTTCCAGTAGATATTTTTCATTCTCGTCTTCTGTTGATGTGCACTGCTTTCCATCCTTCCAAAGAGGGATCTTACCGGCGAATACTCCTAAAAAAATGTTAAATTTTAAAAGGTAAAGATATCATAAAATGAAGGTTTTCAAAATTTTGAAGACTGTTTTATTCAGTCTCAGGTGGTCAATACCTGCGCATGCCCTGCGGTTAAGGATTGGGGTGAGCTTCATGCGAAAAAAATTCTTTTTCAAGAGATTTTTTCTGTAGTTGTTATTTGAGAGGAACCAACAGCACCGGCACTCCCGATTTATCCAGCAGGCCCTGTTCGATCTTGCTCACGAACATCTGATAAAAAATGTTTTTCTTATGGTGGCCGGCAATGACAAGGTCTATATGAAGCTCCTGTACTTTTTTCCTGATCGTTTTTGCTGTAGGGCCTTTTAAAAGAAAACCTTCAGTTTCAATATTCTTTTCTCGAAGCGAAGTAGTAAGTTGATTGACGAGAGCAGTATCTTTTTTCCGGTTTTCCACTCGTTTATCCTGTGCGAATTGAGGACCGGCTTCCAGGCTTAGAAAGTCGTCGGGATCCGGTTCTGAGACGTGCAGGATCCATATTTTGGCATCAAAGGCCCTGGCGAATTCTTCGGCTTTATTTACGAGCCTTTCTGCGTTTTTTTCAAAGTTGATGGC
>JBEPWW010000013.1:0-16667 GCA_041642215.1 Salinimicrobium sp.
TAAGAACCTGGACAAGCTCGAGAAAATAGCGATGGTGGGCGATAAGAACTGGGAAAAACAGCTCACCCGGCTCATGAAGCCTTTCACTGTGGCCGAAGTACGTTTCTATGAACCGCAAGACCAGCAGCAAGCAAGGGAGTGGATAAGAAAGAATTGAGACTATGAAGATAAGTGACACCTATGATGCCTGGGCAAAATCTTATGACGCCATGGATAACCAAACCAGGGATCTCGAAGCCGGCGTGCTGCGGAATTTGTTCCGGAACCCGCACTATGGGAATATTTTGGAACTGGGCTGCGGCACCGGCAAGAATACCGGCTGGTTATCCCAAAAAGCTGATTTTGTCACTGCGCTTGATTTTTCTGCGAAAATGATCCTCAAAGCAGAAGTAAAAACCGATGCCAAAAACGTCTCTTTTATCCAGAGTGATCTCACCAGGGAATGGCCCGTAAAACCGGGATGGGCCAACCTTATCACCTGCAGCCTGGTCCTGGAACATATTGAAGATCTTCATTTCATCTTCCGGCAGGGTGCAAAGGCTTTAAAAAGGAAAGGCAGGTTTTATCTATGCGAACTGCACCCGTTCAAGCAATATTCCGGAAGCCGGGCCCGTTTTGAAACCGAAGATGGCTTGCAGGAACCCCAAACCTATATTCATCACCTGTCTGATTACCTCAATGCGGCCCAAAACAATGGATTTACACTCCTGGACCTCGATGAGCATTTTGATGACCGGGCACAGGATACTCTGCCGAGACTTGTTTCCCTGGTCTTTGAAAGCGATTGAACGCCATCTACAATGGATCGATAATCAGGCTACAGGAGAAACATCTTTTGAAGTGAGCCGAAACACGGTCATGAAAAACCTGAACGTCTCCTGCGCCTTCTGGGTAGCCTGCAGAACCTCCTCCTCTGAAAGCTGGTGATTTTCAACCATTTTCTTATATCTCTTCCAGCCATCCATATTGCTCCGGTTCAGGTTAAAGAAGTTTGGTTCCCCAAGGCCCTCAAGATGTTTACACTCCTCTAGCTCAATGGCGATAAGTCTTCCACCAAGGGCAGAACCTTCCACCACATAAGCGGCTCCCAGGGCCTCCGGCAAACTGTTACAGCTAAAGGTAGCTTCAAATCTTTCCAAAACTTCAGAATTTATCTGCAATTCCTCCAGGTCTTTTTTCAATCGTTCATGTTTGGCAGGCTGTGCATCAGGTATAAAGCGTAAAATTTCTTTTTCGGTAATCGCATACGCTACATAATTCTGCAGCAGCAGTAACTTGTAATTTTCAAGACTAATACTATGGTCTATAATAAACCTGGCCAGGTTCTCCTTTTCCACCTGTTCATGCAACTTCCCTGTAGCCTCTCTTAATTTATTGATCATCATCCTTAATGTTAAATCGTGTGATAGTATCCTTGATCTTATCAATGTTCTCCCGCTGCTCATTGTTTTCAGCATGTAAAGAATCGAGGTATGCATATACCTGATTGACCGCGATTTTGTTTTGTCGCAACCGCTCCCTCACCTCTTCCCTGGTCACCATATTCAATACGATCCCTTTCAACAATGGGAGGAGCTTTTCATCCAGGGTCTTCATATGCTTTTTCAGGATGTAACCCGAAGCCCCCGCCAAAATGGTATTGGCCGCCAGCTCCTCATCCTCGATGGTACCGGTTAAAAAAATAAAAGGTACCGCCTCATCCACACTCTTTACAACCTGTAAAATCTCCAGGCCATTACAGGTGGGGAGATTATAATCTGAGATCACCACATCTGGAACAAAATTGATCATTCGCTCACGGCAGGCTGTTAGATCCTCTACGACTTCAATAATAGGCTCTTTTACTATTTTATTAAGGTGTCGTATGGTCAGCCGCACATCAGATTCAGTATCTTCTACCAAAAGTATTCGCAACGGTGTTGTTATCATAATATCGGGTTAAGCCTAAATTTAGCTTTTTTAATTTCACCCGGCGATGCCGGAGCGGTTTCAAACCGTAAAATAAAAAGCAGCCCCGGCTCCCGGTCTGCCTTCTGCCCAAATGCGGCCATCATGTTTTTCTATAATCTTTCTTACCACCGCCAGGCCTATTCCTGTGCCTTCATAGCCACTGCCGGCTACCCTGGCAAAGGTGTCAAAGATCTTTTCTGCATATTTTGCCTCAAAGCCAATGCCATTATCCTTCACGTAATATATAATTTTCCCCTCTTGGGTTTGGCAACTTATTTTAATGCGGGGACTGGTTTCCCCCGCTACATTTCTGGACCTGAACTCATGAAAAGCTTATGCTTTTAGTTTGAAATAAAACGTACTCCCCACACCTTCCTGGGAATCCACCCAGATAGAGCCCTCGTGGAGCAATACGATCTTTTCTACATGGGCCAGGCCTACCCCGGTCCCGTCTTTATCCACATGTTTTTCGATGCGGTTAAAGATGGTAAAAATGTGTTGCTGGTTTTCCTCAGAGATCCCTACCCCATTATCCATTACAGAGAACACGTAATACCCGTTTTCTTTGTAAGCGGAGATCCTCACCTCAGGCTGCCGGTCTTCTGGGGTGTATTTTATCGCGTTACTAATAAGGTTTTGAAACAGCAATCGCAGTTCTACTTCATAACCTTTTATCTTTGGAAGCGTCCCAACGAATACCTTTGCTCCTGAATCCTTGATGCGTTTCCCCAAATCATGTTTTACCACTTCCACCAGTTCCCTGGTATCCACAGTTGTTCTTTTCCCGCTCCTGCCTATTCTGGAATGCTCCAGCAAAGCCTTGATCTGTGCAGAAAGCCGGCCCGAGGATTTCTCGATATGCGTAATATAATTTTGTCCTTTTTCGTCCAGTTTCTCCGCGTACATCTTCCCGAGAATGTCACTTCCAAATTTAATGGTGGATAGGGGTTCCTGCAGGTCATGGGAACAGATCGATACAAATTGCTCCAGGTCGCGGTTAGCCCGCTCGAGGTCGGTTTTTTGCTCCCGAAGTTGGTCTTCGGCTTTTTTCTGTGCAGAAATATCCACAAAGGTGTAGCGAATGGTGATAATGTTATCATTTTCATCCATCTCCCCGGTGGCATTTAGAATGACCGGCAGGTTTTCACCAGATCGGGTAAGGAGGTTCTGCTCCAGGTTGATCAATTGACCTGTTTCCTGGAATTCCTTATTGGATTTCAGTACTTTTATCTGGGCCTCCTCACCATAGAGGTCATAGATGGGGAGGCCTGTAAGATCCTTTCGGGATTCATAACCCAGTTTGGAAACCGCCATTTTGTTACAATGAAGGATCAAACTGGTTTTAGGGTCCACACTAATGTGCATAACAGGATCATTCTCATAGAAGGACTTGAACCTTTTTTCACTGGCTACCAGCTTCTGCCTGGATTTCTCAAGGGTTTCTACATCGATAAAAGTGATCACCACTCCATTGATCTCCTGCCGAGAATCAATGTAAGGGGAGATCCTGCGCAGGTAATGCTTTCCATCTTTTGCTATTATAGGCTTCTCCAGGCTTTTTCCTGACTGGAGCACCTTTTCGCAACGCTCTACAAGATTGCTGCTCCCTATATTATTCGTAAAATGGCTGATGGGCCTTCCTACATCAGTACCTATAAAACTGAAGTGATCCCTTATGGCCGGGGTAAATTTCCTGATGCGCAATGAGGGATCTAAAAAGATGGTCCCTATTTGCGTACTTTCCAGCAGGTTATTCATATCGGCATTTAATGCGGCAAGATCTTCCATTTTCTGGATATTCTCCGCATTTACCGTATTGATCTCCTCATTTACACTTTGGAGTTCTTCATTGGTGCTCTGCAACTCTTCATTGGAAGCCAACAGCTCTTCATTTGCAGCCTGCAGCTCTTCATTGCTGGTTTCAATCTCTTCCAGGGAACTTTGTAATTCTGCCTTGGTCTCTTTTAATTCCTCTTCCAGGTTCGATACATATTCCCTTGTTCTCCTGGTAAGGGTAACATTATCCACCGTTTGCACGTCCTTAAGGTTGATATCGGTCTCTATGAAGGTCACCACGAAATCTGTTTCCCCTTCCAGGTTTGGCTGTTTATATGGGGCTACAATTATATCTACGCCCTTTTGCTCCCCGTTGTGTTTATAAGAAGCATTCTTATAATGGATCTTCCCCTCTTTTTTGAGCGATTTCTTCAGGGTGTTCTGCACGATATATTTTAGATCATCCCCCAGCATATCCAGCAGGTTTATCGAAAATCCGTTAGAAGGCAGGCCTGCATATTTTCTGAACTCCCCTACAGCCTGTAGGATGTTGTACTCTGAATCCACCAGCACGCTTGCACCTCCAAAATGGTCCAGGATGTTTTCATTGAGCTCGGTTCTTAATTTTTGTTTCACCGGATTTATTGTCGTTCTCCCGGGCTTTCGCTGTTTATAATTCCGGTTCTCAATGAGACTGGCAGAAGAGCCATGGGAAAGGCTGGAATTAAGTCGCTTGCTGGGCTTTATATTTTGGTAGATCTTCCATTTACGATCTACTTCAGCAAAATTTTCCCGTTCGTTATTCACCGTCTCGCTGGTACCTAATACCAGGATCCCATTCTCCTTAAGGGAGTAATGCAAAACACTCAGAGCTTTTTTCTGAATGGCGGATTGAAAATAAATGAGCAGGTTTCGGCATACCACCATATCCATATTGCTGAATGGCGGATTTTTAATCACATTATGCCTTGAAAACACTACTGAGCGTCTAAGTTTCTCAACGATCCTGTAACTGTCTGGTTTACTTAAAAAGTATTTGACCAGGAAATCAGAAGGGACATCGGCAGCGACACTTTCGGGATAGCAGCCTTTACTCCCAATTTCCAGGTGTTTTTCAGAAATGTCGGTCGCGAAGATCTTTATCTCCAGGTTTTTATTCTGCCGCTCCATTTCCTCATGCAAACACATGGCAAAAGAATACGCTTCTTCTCCCGAGCTACAGGCCACATCCCAAACCTTCAAAATCTCTCCATCCTTCTTCTCCCTTACCAGATCTGGGATGACTTTGTTTCTCAAAACCTCCCACACCTTAGGATCTCTAAAGAACTTGGTCACCCCAATGAGGAATTCCCGATAGAGGATCTCGACCTCGCCTTCTGTAGATTTAAGGTAAGTATAATATTCAGCCAGGGACTGGCATTTACAGACATTCACCCGCCTGGCCACTCTTCGGGCCAGGGTAGAATGCTTGTACTCCCTAAAATCCAGCCCTGTTTTTTGATCCACAAAGTTGAGGATCTTCATGAGTTCGGTCTGGTCATATTCTACATCCCCGTCCTTAAAATGAAAAACGGCAGGCGCAGAAATGAAATTGCTCACTTCTACCGCCATGTTTTCTGCTCCCAGGACATAATCTACCAGCCCGGTATTTATAGCACTTTGCGGCATCCCGTCAAACTGGGCCTGCTCTGGATCCTGTACCATCACCATCCCGTCGTGCTCCTTGATCGCCCTAACCCCTCGGGTACCGTCACTACCGGTTCCACTCAGGATGATACCAATGGCTTTCTCTTTCTTTTGCTTTGCTAACGACTCAAAGAATATATCGATAGGCAGGTTCAGCGTCTGGTTCTTGGGCTTGTCTATGAGGTGAAAAGAATCTGACTGCAAAGTCAGGTTATTCACCGGCGGGATCAGGTAAATATGCCCCGGCCTTATCTTCATACCTTCTGCTATTTCCACAATGGGCAGGGAGGTATTCCTTTTTAGCAACTGCCCCATCATACTTTTATAATCGGGTGAAAGATGTTGAATGACCACGTACGCGTTCTGGTCATCCTCAGAAACACCATCAAAAAACGCTTTAAGAGCTTCAAGGCCGCCGGCACTTGCGCCAACAGCGACGATACGGGTTTCTTTATTTTCTTTTTTCTTAGCGGGGGGTTGAGTTGCTGTAGGTGTAGGTTGACTGATTTTCCTCATTGGAATTATAAATAGAATGGGGATAAAGTGTGAATACCAAACTTAAAAACAAAAGTTCGCAGAACTAGCCGTTATTGACACTTATCTTGCCACATTCAGAACTATTATTAGTGAATTTCTTAACAGAAACATTCGAAATTATAAAAACGTAAAATTATTATTAATGTCTCATATTTTCTGTTAAGGATCTGTTAACTACCCTTGCGTGTCAGGGATAACCTAAGGCAAAACAGCCCCGGCACCCAAGTTAACACCTTAATCTATACCACACTACATCTAAAAAAATATTCACTGCTCCTTTTTTCATCCTGGAAGACCTCGCCTCGAGGGAACGAATGAAAGGAATACAGGAAAAGCCTTTTATATTGACGGCCGGTTTTTGTCTCCGCCGCCAGAATTGCCTTATCTGATTTAATGCCTTCAAAAAAAGGATTTTAAGCTTCAGGTAGAAAAGATTTTTCATTAATTTTAAAGAGGGCGCACTATAAGGATCGCACTGCTACTCCTTTCAATTTTTACAAACAATGAAAAAACTTCTTTTGCTTCTCGGTTTGACAGGTATAGGCATCTATGCTTTTGTTAAGCAACCAAAATTCGGAAGAAAACCGACGGGTAAAAGACTTAAACGCATTCACGAATCCCCAAATTACCGCCATGGTCAGTTTCAAAACCTTAGCCCCACCCCATCATTTACAGAAGGGGCTACCTATTTTACCGTGGTAAAAAAGTTATTGTTTGAGAAGGCAGAGAAAAAAGAACCTGCCTATGAATTACCCAGCATAAAAACCAACCTGCTGGACCTGGATACAGCAGAAAACGTACTGATATGGTTCGGACACTCCTCCTATTTCATACAGATCGACGGGAAAAAGATCCTGATAGATCCCCTTTTTAGCGGCTCTGCTTCCCCCCTCCCCAATGGCAGAAAGGCTTTTAAAGGAACACAGCGGTTCAGCCCGGCCGACATGCCCGCGATAGACCTGCTGCTTATCACCCATGACCACTGGGACCACCTGGACTATAAAACCATCATGGAGCTCAAACCAAAGATCGGGCAGATCATCACCGGCCTGGGTGTTGGCGCACATTTTGCCAGATGGGGCTTTCCTGCATCCATGATCACAGAACTGGATTGGGGGCAGGGATGTGAACCCGTAAAAGGAGTGAGCATTGAGGCTTTACCTGCACGCCATTTTTCGGGCAGAGGTTTAAAACGCAATACTTCGCTCTGGACCTCTTTTGCTCTTAAAATCTCCGGCAGCAGGCTCTATTTGGGAGGAGACAGTGGTTATGACACCCATTTTAAAAAAATAGGAAAGGACTTCGGCCCCTTTGATCTGGCCGTCCTGGAAAACGGGCAGTACAACCGGCACTGGAAATTCCTGCACATGATGCCTCATGAGACGCTGCAGGCGGCCCGGGACCTGCGTGCCAAAGCCCTACTGCCCGTGCACAACTCCAAGTTCAATCTGGCCAATCATCCCTGGGACGAGCCCCTTCAAAGAATCAACCACCTGAACAAAAATTCAGCGCTTAGAATCCTTACTCCAATGATTGGTGAAAAGGTGGATCTCAAAGATCCAAAGCAGCAGTTCTCCCAGTGGTGGAAAGATGTTGAGACATGATAATTAATCCCTTAGTCAGAGAAGGAGGAACTTATAAAAATTAGAACCAGATCTGCTGCACTTGCAGTCCTACAGGATCTTCGTCGGGTTTGCAGCAGGATTTTCCTGCCTGCCGGGAGGCTCAGGTGCGGGCCATCCCTTGTGAACTCAAGGTTTTGTGCTAATTGTCCTATTAAAATTTTTTTAAGCCACTTCTTTAACAATTAGCTAAATTTCAGTATCTTAGAAAAGGTACTTCTTTTTACCTGTTAAAAGTCTTAAAACCATGAAAAAGCATCTAAAACCCATTTTTCAGCACCCGATGACCTGGATACTTATCCTGTTACTTCAGGCGGTTTCTCCCGTCCTTATTGCTCAGGAAGCGAATGAGCAGGAACAAAACTTTAACGTCTACAAAGGAAAGGTCGTAGATAGTCGAAACGGTAACGCCCTTTCCTCTGCCTACTTAACGGTCAATACCACCAATATCTCCACGGTCACCAATGCAGAGGGGGAATTTTCCCTAAAGGTACCTGCAGATCTTAGAGATGCAACCGTAACGGTTTCTCATTTGGGCTACCAGAGCAGGCAATTACCCGTCACTTCTTTCCAACGGGAAGGCACCCGTATAGAGATGCAGGAATCTGTAGAAGAACTTTCTGAGATCAGCCTCCTCACTGCCGAGGATCCCAGAGCCCTGGTGCGCCAGATGCTGCGAAAGAGAGGGGATAATTATTTTAGTGATCTTACTGAAATGACCGCTTTTTACCGGGAAAGCATCAAAAAAGGAAGAAGGAATGTTTCCCTTTCCGAAGCAGTGGTCAAGGTGCACAAACAGCCTTACACCTCAATTTCTAAAGATGATATCTCTGTGGTCAAGGCCCGAAAGACCGCCGATTATGAACGCCTGGATACCCTGGCTCTGAAACTGCGGGGCGGCCCTTACAACACACTTTATATGGATGTCATGAAAGATCCCGATTTCATCTTCGGGGAAGATGAATTGTTCAATTTTGAGTTCAGTTTTGATGATCCGGCAAAGATTAATGACCGTTATCTGTATGTGGTGAATTTCAAAGAAAGAAGCAGCGGTCAGCCTTATTATCATGGAAAACTTTTTATCGATGCTGAAACCGCTGCCCTGGTACGTGCCTCTTTCGATCTCAATGTAGATAACCGCAAGGCAGCCAGTAATCTTTTCGTTCGAAAAAAACCCGGGGGCACAAAAGTGTATCCAACAGAGGTTCATTATGAAATTGAATACCGGGAACACGATGGTAAATGGTATTTTGGCTATGGAAATACCCAGCTGCAATTTGTGGTTAATTGGAAACGCCGGTTCTTCAACTCCCGCTATAATGTAGATACCGAACTCGCCGTGACCGACTGGAAGATCAATCCCGAGGGAAAAGTAACCAAAGACAAAACCTTTATCAGTCCCCGAATTGTTATGGCCGATGATATTTCGGGTTTTGCAGATGTGGCCTTTTGGGGTGACAATAATATCATCGAACCCGATAAATCCATACAGAATGCGATTGAAAAGATCCAGCGACAACTGGAAAAAGAACAGCAATAACCGGGTGCGAAAAAGCCTGTTCGGGAGATTCCCAAATGAAACTCCCAAGTAGGACCTCCCGTAAAAAAGAGGCGGTCTAAAAACCTGTTTCACGTCAATCTGTCCAGATACCTCAGAAGTTTCAGGTCCTGATAAGTTTTAAAACTCATATGAACAGGATCCTAAAACCCGCCTTAATGCCACGGGCCGGTAAATTCAGAAGGTCGCTTTAAACAGTTTTTTAGACAGCCTCATTTATTATTTAGCCAACTTAGAGCCGATCCTTTTTCTGCGGGGTTTTCAGGCCACCACTTTTTTCAGGCGGGTATTCAGTTCCTTTAAGGTCTTCTCTGCTTCCTCCAGTGTACTTTGGAAAGTACCCGGAAAAAGATGGTTTTTAGCAAGCTCTCGGTAGTAATTGATCCCTTCCAGCATGCTCTTGTAGTAACCGCCAAGGTTCTTCAGGGTCTTCCTGTCTGGAGCAGAGACTTCCTCTACCTGTTCCTTAAAATGGTCTACATACAGTTCAAGTTCCCTGATGAACATATGAGGTCGATCGTTATTGGACAGGAGGCTTTTACGGCCATAAATATGATCTGTCATTTCCTGCAACGAAGCCACCCTGGAGAAGTTGGCGATATTGGGCCCGGGGCAGATAGTGACCGCCTTATAGTTCTTAAGAAAAGGTTCATCATATTTTACAGCTGCCGCATTGCTCAGGCCAATACACAAACATTCTTTCGTAAGCAGCTCCTCTTCCTGCTTTTTATACTCCTCTTCGGGCAGATCTGCACTCCTAAGCTGTTCCAGTTTAAGTTTCTGGTATTTCTTGGAGGCGGTGCAAATGGGTTCTTTGGTAAACTCGGTGTTGGATACCAGGTACTTTTCTGTACAGGGGCTACCGGGTTTTCCGCGGGCGATACGTTCCAGTTTCTCCTTTTCAGAACTCGTGCCTTTTAAATAATTGAACCGCACGCCAAGAGGGGAGTTTTTACTCAGCACGACATCCTCCTTCCCGGCTTTGCTCAGGAGTTGCAAGGTTTCCTCTTCCACCGTGGTGGCCTCGGGACATAACAAAAAAGGCGTGCCCCAGCCCGTACTGTCGATCCCGTACCGCGAATGAAGGAATTCGGCTTCTTCATGAGTACCTATCCCCCCCTGCACGGTGATCTTTATAGGATGCGGCCGGTCAAATCCCGCTTGTCCTTTCGCCCGGATCGCCGGATCATAAATACTGAAAAGCGCTTCGGAAAGTTCCTCTTTTTTACTGCGGAATTCCTCCAGGATAGGACCCAGCAAAAGTCCCTGGGTGGCAAAGGCGTGCCCCCCGCAATTAAGCCCCGATTCGATCCTGAACTCACTTACCCAAATGCCTTTTTTGGCCAGATACTTCCCCTGGATCAAAGCCGAACGGTAATCGCTCACCTTGATCACCACTCGTTTTTTGAACTCCCCCCATGCGGTGGCATCAAATTCACTGAAGCTTTCCAGGTAATTATATAAACGGGGATTCATTCCGGCAGAAAAAATGACCGCAGAATTCTCCAGGTCACTTTTCGCATAGGCCTTAAGAGCTTCCAGGGCATCGCTCCCGTTCTCGATGGGAGCACCCGATTTGTCAAAATTGTTCTTATCCACCTTGGTCATGATATTTACCTCGATGGACCCCGGTTTTACTTCCCTTTTAAGAAATTCCTCCAGGGCTTTGCGGTCGACCGACTCAGCCATTTCAAGAAACTGCCTGTATTTTTCTTTAAGGCCGCTGTTCTCCGGAAGCATCTCGAAATACTTCACCAGGTCAGACCCCGCTTCAAAAGCCGAATTCTTCAGCTTTTCCACCTGCTCCCTTATGTTGCGGTTCATGAGGTCCAGGTAGTCGGTGATACGTCTTGCCCGGTAATCCTCCTCATTCGGGGTGATGGGAATATAGGTTTCGTTGTTCTTCTGATAATAATACTTCCGCATGGTCTCGATGATATTGTCCTCTATGATGGACAGGGCCGAAGTAATCCCGAAGGAAGCTACTTTCATGGGTGAATCCAGCGTAAAAGCGATCCCCATTACCGGAATGTGGAATCTATGAGGTGAAAGTGTATGCATGTCATAATTGGTTTAAGCCGGTAAAGATTAACATCTTAAAAAACCTGACATATGATGAGGATCATATTTTAAATCTCATTTTATTTTAAATATCCGGGGATCAGGGCTCTAATACCTTTTTTCGGTGCCGGGTATCTTATCACGGTTCTGCCATGATCCCCGCCCCAACATTAATTCCTTTCTACAACGCCATAGTTTGTCGTTCAGCTGTCGTATCTATGCAGTAATGACATTCAATTTTTGTATTTTCGGGGCCTGCTTCAGGTTTTTGTAACCCATAAAGATATTCCGCATGAAAATTCTCCACACCGCCGACTGGCACATAGGTAAAAAGCTGCATAAGCATGATCTCGTTCAGGATTTCGACCTGTTCATTGCATGGCTTTGCGAGACCATCAGGGAACAGGGCGTGGACCTGTTGCTGGTCTCGGGGGATGTGTTTGATCTGGCAAACCCATCTTCAGAGGCCCGTAAGCAGTATTACCGGGCATTGATGGAACTGAGGCAGCTAAACTGCAGGATCATCCTCACCGGCGGGAACCATGACTCCCCTGCCATGCTGGACGCGCCCCGGGACCTTATGCGGGAGCTGGAAATGCATGTGATTGGAGGATTGCCGGAAAATCTGGAGGATGCCGTGCTGCCTATTCCCGGCAAGGACGGGAAAACAGAAGTGGTGATCGCGGCCCTTCCCTACCTCCGGGATTCAGACCTGCGTACCGCCAATGACGGGAATACGTATGAAGACCGGCTGCAGGCCATACAGGAAGGTATTCGCGGGTCTTTCGAAAATGCGGCCAAACTCTGCAGCAAAAAATACCCCGGTATCCCTGCGATCGCCATGGGGCACCTGTTCGCGGCAGGAATGGAAACTTCAGAAAGTGAGCGGGACATACAGATCGGGAATCAGGCAGCATTCCAGGCCACCCGTTTCGGGGATTACTTTCAATACATCGCGCTGGGGCACATTCATAAGCCACAAAAGGTATCGGCCAGTGTTCCTACCTACTACAGTGGTTCCCCGCTTGCGTTATCCTTTAGTGAGCGGAAAGATGAAAAAAGGGTGCTTTTAATCGATACAGAAAAGGGCTGGCTTCCGCAGAGTATCGCTATACCGCCTTTCCGGAGTTTGCTGAAAATTTCAGGTACGATCGAAGAACTCCGGCAAAAACTGGAAGCCCCCGGCGAACTTCGGGAGCTGGAAAGCCTGATCGAGGTGGAACTGAAAGAGGAGCAGTATGACGCCATGAAGATCTACCTCCTGGATGAGCTGGTGAGCAAATTTGAGACCCCCGGCTTCAGGATCGTCAAGCACCGCGCCAGCTTCAGTAACCGTTTACAGGGCGCGGGGGAGATCTATCGGCAGGACCGGCAGTTACAGGACCTGAAGCCAGGGGATGTATTCACCGAGCTTATAGGCCAACACGAATACGATGAAGAAACGCGCCTGGAGATCCTCGCCGCCTTTGATGAATTGCTGGAGGATGTACAACAAACCGAGAACCCTTTGACCCGCTAGACCATGAAGATCCTGAAAATAGAATTTAAAAACATCAATTCCCTGAAGGGCAGTCATTCAATTGATTTCACGGCTGCGCCTTTCACCGTAAGTTCCCTTTTCGCCATCACCGGCCCCACCGGAAGTGGAAAAAGCACCATCCTGGATGTCATATCCCTGGCCCTTTTCAACCAGGTTCCCAGACTGGGAAAGATCACCAAAAACGAGATCCTTTCCAAAGGAGCCATTCTTACCCGCAATCAAAAAGAAGCCTCTGCAAAAGTCACCTATCAAAGCCAGCACGGGACCTTTGCCTCACAATGGAGTATTTCCACCAACCGCAATGACAAGTTGCGGGATTATGAAATGGAACTGGTCGACCTGTCTACCGAAAAGCCGCTGGATCTTAAAAAGTCTGATGTACCGGCCCGAAACGAGGAACTTATCGGCCTTAACTACGACCAGTTCATAAAATCTGTCCTTCTGGCGCAGGGGGAATTCGCGCAGTTTCTAAGAGCCAGGAAAGACGAGCGCGGGGAGCTCCTGGAGAAGATCACCGGCACAGGGATCTACCGGCAGGTTGGGATCAAAGCATTTCAAAAGTTTAAAGAGGTGAATGCCGAACTGCTGGATCGCCAACGGGAGATCGAATTGATCCAGCGGGACCTGCTGCCCGAGGACGATCTAAAAAAACTCACCAATGACCTACGGGAGAATCAGGGGAACTGTGATCCTCTTGAAAAAGCCATTCGCGAACTGGATCAAAATCTGCAGCTAAAGAAGACTATCACAGAGCAGGAAGAACAGATCAACAGGACCCGCCGGCAAAAAGAAACAGCAGAAACAGCTCTGGCAAATTTTGAGGCCGAACACGGGCAACCGCTTAAGCAACATGAAAGGCTGCAGGTCTTCGCGGCAGATATTAGAACCTGGAGCAGCCTGAAGAATACCTGCACAGACCTGGGAGAGGAACTCCAGGAAAACAGGAAGAAAGCTGAGACCAATCAACTGGGGCTAAAAGACTGCTTTGAGAAAATACAGCAATTCATTCAAGAAAAATGTAAAGAAGAGGATGCAGCAAAAGCGCTTCAGCATTTTTCTGAAAACATCAGGAACCTGCAACAGGAAAAGAACGAGAAGGGAAGCAGGTACCGGGAACTTACCGAAAAATTCCAGATTCGCAGCGCAGAACTCCCTTTTCAAATCAACGGGAATCTGCAGGAAAGTTTTGAAAAACTACAGGAGCTCGATCTTGCAACCCAGAAGAAGATCAGCCATATCGAAGAGGAACTGGAGGGGATCGACCTGAAAAGTCCCGAAAAGGAGAAACACCGCCTGCAAAAGGATCTTGAAAACACGAGAAAAGCGGGGCGACAGGCAGAGAAACTTCAGCATATCTCTAAAGAAATAGACCGCATCACTTCAGAAGAAGAAAAGCTGAAACCCAAACTGAAGGAGCTGCCGGAAAAGATAGAAAAAGCGGAAGCGCAGGTTACTATCTTCAGGGAAAGACAGGAAAAGCTTGACCTGAAAAGACAGAACCAGATCCTTAAAGCCAGCCTCGAGGAGCACCGCACCAATTTAAGAGCAGGAGAACCCTGCCCCCTGTGCGGCTCGCCGGAACATCCCTATGCCGAAGAACACCGGGAGCAGGAAGACGAGCTTACGGAAGCGATCAGACAAACCGAAAAAGAACTGGCAGAATGGAGTTCCCAACTTTCCGGCCACAGAACAGGATTAAAACTTTACGAGGAGCGAACTTTAGAGTTTGCAGCATCAAAAAAGCGCCTGCAGGAAGAGTTGAAGAGTTCAAAACAGCTGTTCCGGGAAGAATTCGGGCATTTCACCTCAGGGGAGCAAACTGACTGGGAGAAACTGTGCAGCGGGCAACAGGAGCAAATTGACAGCCTGGATCGCTACGAAAAAGAAAGCCGGAAGCTAACTGCCATCCATGACGGGTTACCTATTATTGAGGAACTCAAGAAGGTCCTTCTGGAAGGCAAAACACTAAAAGAGAAACTGGATTCCCTCTACCCGGGCAACAACATCAATACCGACACCCATGAGCTGCAGACCAGGTGGACAAAGCTGGGACAGGATAAAAAAGCGCTGGCACAACTGGGGAAGGATCTTGAACTAAAGGTAACCAACAGGACGGGCGAATTGTCCAAACTGGAAGAAGGGCTGTTACCCTGGCTTAGGGACGAAGGCTGTGAAAGTATCATGGAGGCGGTAAAGATGCTGTTACCTGAGACTGAAGCCGCGGGACTTCGCAAACGCAGGGAACAACTTTTGGCCGAAACAGCCAATTTGAACGCCTCGCTTACCACCCTCACCTCCCAGCTGGAAACCTGGAAAAGAAAGGATGTGGAAAAGACGGCAGAAGAACTTTCCACAGACCTGTTGGGGAAGAAAAAGGAACTGGAGGTTTTACGGTCCCGTTGCGAAGAACTTCGGCGCAGCCTGAATAATGATCAGGACCGGCGCCAACGCCTGGAACAAATTGGCTCCCAGATAGCAGAGAAAGAAAAGCATATCAAACGCTGGCGCCTGCTAAACGAGCTCATAGGAGATGCCACCGGCAAGAAGTTCAACGATTTTGCCCAGGATCTAAGCCTCACCCAGTTGCTGTACCTGGCCAACATACGCCTGGGCGATCTCAGTGACCGTTACCAGATCGACAAGCCCTCTTCGGGGGAAGATGACAGCCTGGTGGCCATTGACGAACATATGGGCGGGCAACGCCGCTCTGTAAGGACCCTTTCGGGCGGGGAGACTTTCATCCTCAGCCTTTCCATGGCCCTGGCCCTGTCTGACCTGGCTTCCAAAAATGTAGAGATCAACAGCCTCTTTATCGATGAAGGTTTTGGAACCCTGGATCCGGAAACGCTGGATCAAACCCTGGATACCCTTGAGAAGTTACAGGCAGAATCGTCCAAAACGATTGGGATCATCAGTCATGTGGATTCCCTCAAAGAAAGGATCGCCACCCAGGTCAAACTCACCAGGAACGGTCAGGGCTACAGCAGCCTGGAAATAGGCGGTTGATCAGGAGGCGGGGAAATCCCGTCTTCCATAAAATTTATATTTTAGGCTTCAAAAAAGAATCTGTTAAAGGAATGATCGAAAAAATAAACCATAAAGTGCCGGAAACCGCGGCGAATATTCGTGCCGTTTTTCAGGCTTCCTACCCTGTGGAAGCGGCCTTGCTCCAGGCAAAGGAATTTCCGCCGTTAAAAAGGAGCATACAGGATTTCCTTAGTTCAGAGACTGAATTCTACTGCTATCGCAAAGACGGTCGTATGCTCGCCGTCATGGAGATCAGGGAGCGTCGGCACTCCACCCATATTCAAAGCCTTGTGGTGGACCCGAAATATTTTAGACAGGGTATCGCACGGCAGCTCATAAATTTTGTCCTGAACACCTATAACAACAGCCTTTTTACGGTAGAAACAGGGGCGAAAAACCAACCTGCCATCTCCCTCTATGAGCGCTCTGGCTTTAGCATTGTTAGTTATTATCATAGCAATTTCGGGATCAGAAAAGTAAGACTGGAAAAACGAATTCTGTCAGAATAAATAATCTTCCCGTAAATCCCTCCAAAAAAATTATCTTCGGCCTCCTTGGAAGCCAATAGTCTCTAAATTTTCTTTCTCCGAAAACTCCGCTTCTTCCTGTTAATTTTAGTTGACAAAAACATAATACTTTCTTAATCCTCAAGGTTTTAACAGAACCTTAATCCGGCTAATCTTAATTTTTGATTTCATTTGTAAGAGGGTCAGTACAGGGTCCCAATCAATGAATTTACTAACCAACTAAGCCTTCCGGATATGAAAATGTTCCGCTACTACTCTATTGCCTTTTTTTCACTGACGATCCTAAGCTCCTGTTCTAAAGATGATGACGGCCCAACGCCCGCAGAGCCTGTCATGGTTAACTTTGAGGCTTCCGAAAGTTCTGCGCAAAAAAGCGTGGGAGA
>JBEPWW010000014.1:0-6422 GCA_041642215.1 Salinimicrobium sp.
AAATAAAACTTTTCACTTCAGCGTCAAATCATTAAATTTGCAATCCGCGGCAGATGAAGCGGACACATTAAACCAGAGGAAAGATTATGTTTGATAATTTAAGCGATAAGTTAGACAGTGCCTTACATGTTTTAAAAGGACATGGCCAGATAACAGAAGTAAACGTTGCCGAGACCTTAAAAGAAGTCAGAAGGGCGCTTGTGGATGCCGATGTTAATTACAAGATTGCAAAGGAATTCACCAATACTGTGAAGGAAAAAGCCATGGGGCAGAACGTTCTCAATGCGCTTAAGCCGGGGCAGTTGATGGTGAAGCTTGTAAAGGACGAACTAACCCAGTTGATGGGAGGGGATGCAGAAGGCATTAATTTATCCGGGAATCCGTCTGTGATCTTAATGTCGGGTTTACAGGGGAGTGGTAAAACCACCTTTTCGGGAAAACTCGCCAATTATTTAAAAACAAAGAAGAACAAAAAACCTTTGCTGGTTGCCTGTGATGTTTATCGTCCCGCGGCAATTAACCAGTTGCACGTGGTAGGTGATCAAATTGGGGTTGAGGTGTACAGCGATGAAGGCAATCAGGATCCTGTTGCCATCGCGAAAGCCGCGATAGATCACGCCAAAGCAAACGGTCATAACGTGGTCATCGTGGATACTGCCGGACGTCTCGCAGTAGATGAAACGATGATGACCGAGATCGCGTCCATCAGGGATGCGATACAGCCGCAGGAGACCCTTTTCGTGGTAGATTCCATGACGGGACAGGATGCTGTGAATACGGCGAAAGCCTTTAATGAGCGTCTTAATTTTGATGGGGTGATCCTGACAAAATTAGACGGTGATACTCGAGGTGGGGCTGCCATATCCATTAAATCTGTGGTGAATAAACCCATCAAATTTATTGGTACGGGTGAAAAGATGGAGGCTATTGATGTATTCTATCCTTCCCGTATGGCCGATCGTATCCTTGGAATGGGAGATGTTGTTTCCCTGGTGGAACGGGCACAGGAGCAATATGATGAAGAAGAAGCCAGAAAGCTTCAAAAGAAGATCGCTAAGAATGAATTTGGTTTTGACGATTTCCTGAGCCAGCTCCAGCAAATTAAGAAAATGGGTTCTATGAAGGACCTTATGGGAATGATCCCGGGTGCCGGCAAAATGCTCAAGGATGTGGATATAGATGATGATGCTTTCAAACATATAGAAGCCATCATTCATTCTATGACACCCGAGGAAAGGTCCAAACCATCCACCATCAATGCCAGCAGGAAGAAACGAATCGGGAAGGGTTCCGGGACTTCTGTGCAGCAGGTCAACCAACTTCTCAAGCAATTTAATCAAATGAGCAAGATGATGAAGATGATGCAGGGAGGCGGGGGCCGCAAGATGATGCAGATGATGAAAGGAATGAAATAATACCAGATCACCAATCTTTAACTGTAGACCTATATGACTATTCTCGACGGTAAAAAAGCCAGCAATGACATCAAGAATGAAATTGCATTAGAAGTACAATCAATGAAAGAGCGTGGGGAAAAGGTGCCTCACCTTGCGGCGATTATCGTTGGAAATGACGGAGCCAGTCTCACCTATGTATCCAGTAAGGTCAAGGCCTGTGAGCGGGTAGGTTTTGAGTCTACACTTCTGAGAATGCCAGGGACAACAAGCGAACTGGAATTGCTCAAAAAGATAAAGGAATTGAACGAGAATGATGAAATTGACGGGTTTATCGTACAATTACCCCTTCCCAAACAAATAGATACTCAAAAGGTGCTGTTAACAGTAGATCCCGAGAAAGATGTGGACGGTTTCCATCCCACAAACTTTGGGAAAATGGCCCTGGATATGACCAGTTTTATTCCGGCTACCCCTTTTGGTATCCTGGAGCTTCTTGAGCGTTATAAGGTAGAGACTGAAGGTAAACATACCGTAGTCATTGGTAGGAGCCATATTGTAGGAAGACCAATGAGTATACTGATGGGGCGTAAAGGTTTTCCCGGAAACTCCACGGTTACCCTTACCCACAGTCATACCAGGAACATCACTCAAATTACTTCCCAGGCAGACATAATTATAACCGCGCTTGGCAATCCCGGCTTCCTAAAAGCCGAAATGGTCAAGGATGATGCGGTGATCATTGATGTGGGGATTACAAGAGTTCCCGATGAAACCCGGGAAAGAGGTTACCGTCTTTCCGGGGATGTGGATTTTGAAAATGTGAGCAAAAAAGATTCTTTTATTACCCCTGTACCGGGTGGGGTAGGGCCAATGACCATCGCCATGCTTCTTAAAAACACCTTACTGGCCCGTGAAATGCACAGGCAGGGAAAGTAATCTTTAAATGTGTAGAAACCGGATTATTGCTCCTCCGGATCTTCCCCTTTTGCTCTGGCAATCTTCCAGTCAAGATAGGTGTGAAGATCAGTTTGTATAAACCGCAGTACGACTGTAAACACAGCAAAATCATCTACATAACCAACTCCCGGAATAAAATCGGGGATGATATCCAGCGGGTTGAAGACATATAAAAAAGTGAAGCCTATTGCCCCAATTGTAAACCAGGGGACATTTTTATAGATCCCTCTTCTGTAGTCATTCAGCATGCCGTACATGATCTTGGCGAGCTCTGAATATTTTTTGAGCGCCCCCGAACTGGAGATCTTGTCATTGATCTCTTTGCTGTTTTTCATTACCACATCGAGATCACCATCCTTCATTTTAGTGATCTCGGTATTGAGAAACTCTTCGTTGATTTTCTTTTTTGCATCCTTCAGCATGATTCTTCTTTTTTTTGTTAGCTAAATCCTTTCTCCTGCCTTACCATATTCGTGCTTATATATCTTTAATATAAGCAAAAAGAGCGAAACAAGTAAGGGGCCGAAGATCAATCCTATGAACCCGAATAAAGGGACGCCTACGATCACCCCAAAAAGGGTGATGAGGGGGTGCACACTTGCCAGCCTTTGAAGTATATAGATCCTTAGAATGTTATCTGTGATCCCTACGATGGTGAACCCGTAGATTAGAATAAAAATCGCCTGCCATTCCATTCCCTGCGAAAAAAGCAGGATGGCGACTGGTACTATTCCCAGAGCAGTTCCTATGAAAGGCACCATGGCGCCAATGGCGGTGATGACGAACCAGAAAAGGGGATCGGGTACTCCCACGATCAGGTAGCCTATGAGGGCTACAATTCCCTGGAAAAAAGCTACCAGAGGAATTCCCAGAGCGTTCGACTTCACCAATTCATCTCCTTCCTGGCCTATGATCTTTAAGTTTTGTTCTCCTAAAGGAATATAGGAGATCAAGAGGTCTTTTAGTCTATGCCTGTTCATTAACATGTAGTACAGCATAAAATACATGATCCCTATTGCGATGAACGCATTGAATGTACCTACCCCCAAAGATTGCAGATTGTTGGAGAGCCAATTGGCCACCTGGGAAGAATCTATGCTCTGGCTGAGATTATATCCCGAGTATACCTCCAGGTCCCTTATCTGGTTCTTTACGGCCTGGATCACTTTTTCTGAATTGGCTACCGCCTTCCCTATTTTTGATGAGAGCATCAGGACAGTAAGGCTTATGGGTACCAGGATACCTATAAAGGATAAAAATATCAAAAAACTAGTTGCCAGTACTGGTTTCCATCCCTTCTCAACCAGCTTATCCATCCATTTTTTGAGTACTACGTGCAGGGTGATCGCCCCCAGGACCCCGGAGAGGTAAGGAATGATTTCACGAAAGATCAAAACCAGTAAAAAAAGTATGAGGAGCAATACAAATAATTGCCGTACTAAAGATGGTTTTAATCTGTCCATTTATATCTTGATCAGTGGCTTTATTTCGCGAATAACTGGTCCATGTTTTTAAAGGCCTTGAACTCCAGGGCATTTCCCGAAGGATCTTTAAAAAACATCGTGGCCTGTTCTCCTACTTTGCCCTCGAACCTAATGTAAGGCTCGATCACAAAATCTACATTTTTTTCTTTTAGCTCTTTCGCGAAGTCCTGAAAGGTATTCCATTCGAGGACCACCCCAAAGTGCGGGATCGGTACATCCTTTCCATCTACGGGATTACTGCTCCCTTCCTGTTCTTCTCTGCTTTTTTCTTTGTGGTGGATCACGAACTGATGTCCGAAAAAATTGAAATCCACCCATTGGTCACTACTCCGTCCTTCTTCACAACCCAGGGTGTCCCGGTAAAATTTTCTGGCATCCTCCAGGTTGCTCACGGGAACAGCCAGATGGAATGGTTGAAGTTTCTGCATATTAATGATTTCTTAGGGCTTTTATTAATTCGTCTTTACTCATTTTTGAACGGCCTTCAATGCCTACTTCTTTTGCTTTTTGATACAGCTCCTCTTTGCTTCTGTCTTCATATTTTTCAGATTTACCGCCTTTTTTACCAGATTGTGGAGTATTCGCAATTCTGGCCGCCTTTTCTTTACTCTCCCCTTTTCTCCTTAGGGCTTCGTATTGATCTTCATCTTTGATCCTGTTTCGCTGCTTTCCCATTTTTTGTTTAAAATTAGGGAGATATCTTTAACTTTTAGCTTAATTCTCTGTTAAGATTCTTTTCTGCGAGAGCCTGGCCCTGTTGATTTCCTGTTCTTTTTAAAAGAAGCCTTGCTTTTACTTTTAGGTTTTCTTTTTTCAGAAGTTTTCTTCGCTGCGGGTTTTTTGGGGGGTAAAGATGCTTCTTCTGTTTTGGTGCTGCCCCCGGTTAGTTCTTCGAGTTTCTCGAGTTCCTGTGGTCTTAAATGCCGGTATTTTCCCAGGGGTACATCCAGCTCAATGTTCATGATCCTTATCCTCTTCAGCTTGACAACTTCATAACCCAGGTATTCGCACATTCGCCTAATCTGCCTGTTGAGGCCCTGGGTGAGGACGATCCTGAAGACATATTTGCTGATCTGTTCCACCTCGCATTTTTTGGTTACCCGGTCCAAAATAGGAACCCCGTTTGCCATCCTTTCAATGAAATCAGGCGTGATCAAACGGTCTACCGTAACAATATATTCCTTTTCATGGTTGTTGCGTGCCCGAAGTATCTTATTCACAATGTCTCCGTCATCTGTCATGATAATAAGCCCTTCACTGGGTTTGTCAAGACGTCCTACCGGAAAGATTCGCGTGGGGTAATTGATGTAGTCGACAATGTTATTTTTTTCTACAGGATTTGTAGTGCATACAATTCCCACGGGCTTATTAAAAGCAAGATAAACATTATCCTTCTTTGAAGGGGTAATTAATTCCCCGTCTACCATGACTTCATCCCCGGGTGCCACTTTCGTGCCCATTTCAGGAACTACTCCATTAATAGTTACCCGTCCCTGTTCAATAAGGAGATCTGCCTTACGGCGGGAGCAAAATCCTGCTTCGCTAAGGTATTTATTGAGTCGGGTCAGGTTCTCAGTGGACATAGCGGTTTTATTTTAAGATCAATCCCAGTCGATCATGAAATATTTTATCCTGGCATCATCGGGGATTTGGGTGGCCTGAATACGAGTTTCTGTATCGTAACGTAACTCTGCGGGTAATTGCTTCTTGTCTATGGTGACATATACATTAATATCATCCAAAAAGATCACAGCCGCACTCAGGGTGTTTTCAATCCTGGAAATGTTATAATTTTCCATGATATCCTTAAAAGTGCTTTGGGTGCTAAGGCCTCTGGAAGTTTTGAACCTGGGATCCAGTACCTGTACAAAGCCAATTGTGCTGGTAGAGTCGAAAGCCTGAACGGGCTCCAGTACCAGTAGCTTTTTCCCGGTATTATCATATACAGTGATTTCGTTGCTTCTCTGGAAACGCTCGCCGGTGTTTATCTCTTTCACAATGGAATCCTGGGCAAAAATTGAATCCAGTTGATTGACCTTTACGTCTCGCGTTAATTTGCCAATGTTGTTGGGGCCAATGAGGTAAGGATCTTGATCTTTACCACATGAAGCAAGTAGGCCTGCTGCCACTAAAGTTAATAGAATTTTTTTCTTCATGTTACCATTTTTCTGGGGGTTGTGTTCTGTAAGTTGAGGTGCCGGGATTTTTCAATACCGGCTGCTGTACACAATTATGCTTTTAAATTTGGCATAAAAGTAACAATTGTGGAGGGATTCCCGGGTGCCGACGTAGAAAAAATCGTCCTGCCGTCAACTTACAGCGGGCCGTAGTAACTGTAGGAATCCCTTATCTGCATCCATTTCAGCCGGTATTCCGTTTGGAATGGTAGCGTTGTCATCAATATGTCCGATCATGGCTCCATAATAGGCGGGGATCTTCAGGGGTTTTATATAGTGATCCAGCACTTCTTCCAGGGTAAGTGATCCATAACCACTTCCGCCGGGGCCGCAATCATTGCATTTTCCAAAGATAAAGCCATTGATTTCATTTAGAACTCCGCTGAGGTGTAGCTGAGACATCATAC
>JBEPWW010000014.1:6432-16339 GCA_041642215.1 Salinimicrobium sp.
AGTCGGCCGGGAAGTATTCAGTTCCCATTATGCTGGTCAGGACAGAAAGGTTTCCGCCTAAAAGCGTGCCCGTAGCTTTTCCGGGGGAAATGGTTCGTATTCTGTTTGTTGTTTGGGTGAGCTTATCTCCTTTTTCTGAAGGATTTTGCAGTAACAGGGCTTCTTTTTCAAAAAGCAACCTTTTGAAATGTTCTGTGCTGTAAGTGTTCCAGTCAGACACTGCCACGGGGCCATGGAAAGTAACCAGACCGGTTTTTTGAAAAATAGCAAGATGAAGTGCCGTGATATCACTGTAGCCAATAAATATTTTCGGGTTCTTCGCGATCAGGTCGTAATCCAGTTTATCTATGATCCTTGCAGAGCCTGAACCTCCCCGCAAAGCGATAATAGCCTTGATGGCAGGATCCCCAAACATGGCATTCACTTCTGCCGCCCGCTCCTGGTCCTTTCCGGCAAGGTGGCCGTATCGGCCCCTGGCATGGCTTCCAAATTTTACCTGCAGCCCCATGGCTTCAAATGATTCCCTGGCGATCTCATAAGGTTCTGATTCAAAAATTGCAGAGGCCGGGCTAATAATCCCTATGGTGTCACCCGGCTTCAAACCTTCAGGGATCATAATATTATGCTGGTCGGGATCTGGCAGAATATTGGCGGCAGCAAAGGAATGCAACGGGAAGATCAGGCTGCTGACACCCAGGTTGCGAATGAATTTTCTTCTTTCCATAATGGGGCTTTAGTGTGATTCTACTAAAATAGATTTTTTCTGGATGTTTCTATGTCTTATCGGTATGTTTCATTGATCCTTTTCAGGATACTGTGCATTTCCTGTTTCAACAACCTGCTGGATATCATGTGGTTGTTGTTCATGAAACTGAAAATAAGGATTTTCCCGTTATGGGTTATAAGGAAACCGCTTAGGTTGTACTGATTGCTTAATGTTCCGGTCTTTGCAAAAAGATAAGGCTCCCCGGTATGCACAAAATCTTTGAGGGTTCCTGAAACTCCTCCCGCCGGCAGTAGATTAAAAAGACGGGAGGCAGGCACCTCCCGGTTTATCTTCTCCAGGATCTTCACCATGGACCGGGGCGTTATAAGATTATACCGGGATAGCCCTGATCCATCTACCCACTTTGGCCGATCCGGCAGGTCATATAGGTGCTCTTTCAGCATATTGTTGATGCTGTTGGCTGTCTTCAGCGTGTCTGTATTCGTTCCGGCGATTAGCAACAGGATCTGTTCTGCAATGAAATTATCACTCTCCTGCAACATTTTTTTATATAGACTATCCGTCGGTATACTGTAAAGAATGCTGTCGGGCTTGAAATCTGCCGGTCTTTTCTTGATCACGTGGATTTCCCGGGCAAGCGTATCCCGGAGGAGCTGTATGGCCAGATCATGAGAATATTTGAAAGGAACCATCTGTTTTCTTTTTTCATTACCCTCCCTGTGTTCTGCTGTAAAGAAATTCTGAGAGATATCCCGTGTGGCCTTTGAGCGGCTTGCTTCGGAAGAGTCGCTTAAAGTGGTTCTTTCCCGAAAATAAGCGGGCTGGATGTCTACTGAATCAGAGGAGGTAAACCCGAAGGTTACCAGGTTGCCGTATATTGGAAAACCCCCTCTTTCCGCGGAAAAATACCAGTTGTAGTCATCCCAGGCCCAGCCGGGCCCAAAAGGTTTTTCTTCAAATGTAGGAGCTACAAAAAACAGATTTTCCTCTCTTTTTTTGAAGAACGAATAAACCCGGGAGTAAGGAAAATCTTCATGTAAGAAACTGGGGTCTCCTGTTCCTGTGAAAACCAGGGAATCTTTCCTGGTCTCATATTTTATAGCCGGAACTGAATCTCCTAAGGTTTTAATCCCTGCATAGAAAGTCAATAACTTGATGTTTGAAGCAGGGGTGAAGTATTTTTCTGAATTGTGCTCGTAAAGGGTTTTGCGGGTAACGGGGTCATATAGCATGAAACCCGAAAATCCCTGGCGAAAAGCCTCTGCTTCCTCAAAAATGGTATCAAGGTCCCGGTTCAGTTTCCTGTTAACAGAGCAGGAACTAAAGATCATTAGCATGCAACATGCGAGTAATACTGGGAAAAGCGGATTTTGTTTCAAGGCTGTATAATGCTTCTGTTCTTTTCGTTTTCCAGGCATAGGACATTTGCATTTGTCCAAAAATCCTGTGTGGATAATTTTATCAATATTAAAGATTCTGGATCGATTTTAAAATTAATCCGTGGGCCATATTAAACCTATGTTGCCTGGGAAGGTAAAAAATTGTCATGAAACATGGGTATCGCAAATGAACATGCAAAGAATCAAATGGCTCTGGGTTTTTATTTATCTTTGCGGCTATGACAGAAAAAGAAATGAAAGAGCTGGTGGCAGCCGGGGAAATGTTGCCCCTAATGGAGGAGTTTTACACGATTCAGGGGGAAGGATTTCATAAGGGAACTGCGGCCTATTTTATCAGGATAGGCGGCTGTGATGTGGGATGCCACTGGTGTGATGTTAAGGAGAGTTGGAATGCCAAACTGCACCCTCCTACTGCAGTTGACGAGATAGTGGAAAAAGCTGTAAGTTATAGCAATACGGTTGTCGTAACTGGAGGGGAGCCCCTTACCTGGGATATGACCGCTCTAACAGGGAAGCTAAAGGAAAAGGGAGCCAGAGTGCATATCGAAACATCCGGGGCTTATCCCTTGACGGGAGAATGGGATTGGATATGTCTCTCCCCAAAAAAGATCAAACTGCCCACAGAAGAAATTTATGGTCTGGCACATGAGTTAAAAGTGATCATTTTTAATAAACACGATTTTAAATTTGCAGAGGAACAGGCAGCAAAGGTCAACTCCGAATGCATTCTGTATCTGCAGCCGGAATGGAGCAACAGGGAAAAAATGATGCCGTTGATAGTGGATTATGTGATGAAGAACCCAAAATGGAAGGTTTCCCTGCAAACCCATAAATATTTGAACATACCATAAAAAAAACGCCCCAGAAGGGCGTTTTTTTATGCGTTTATTTTTCATTTATTTTTTTTCAGGATTCTTGAAGGGAACTTCTATATAGCGATCATCCCAGCCCATTTGTAGTTTGGCTCCATTCTCTATGGGTTCAAATGCCATGGAGAAGGCTTCTATAGACGTTGGGGCTTTTCTCACCGGTACGGTGATCCTTACCACATCCTGTTCCATATGATAGTCATAAGCCCCCCAAATATTAGTGCTGTTATTCAATATTATGGTCCATTCCTTTTCCCGGGGAATGGTGAATAAGGAATAGGTTCCTTTTGTGATTCTTTTGCCTCCAACCATCATGTCCTGGTAGAATGTTATTTCGGTAGCTTCATTCGCCCCTGTTCTCCATACTTCGCCATATGGAACGAGTTTGCCAAAGACTTCCCGGTCTCTTTTCTGAGGTCGGCTATACAGGACCCTGGCCACCGGTTCTTTGTTCTTGTCCCGGAAAAGCACTACATCCATTGGACTCACGTCCATTTTGGAGAAATTAGGACCTTCCTTTCCTGTTTCCTGCGCCAGGGACTGGGGGGATTGAAAGATACATAGGATAAAAGCAATTGCTACAAAATAGGTCTTCATAATTTTAGCTGATTTAAGATTGTGATTTAAATATACCTTTAGAAATGTTCTTTTTTAGTTAAGGTTGTGTTTAAAGTTAGTTAAAAATCCCGATCAAAGGAGTTTTGTAAAAAACAAAAAAATCAAGGTTAAAATCACTATCTCTACCTGTAGTAAAAACTGTGAATAATGATCAAAAATATTATCGGGTCTGGCTCTTTGAAAATTACCTTTATGATCTTAAGAGCCAGTATGTTCCTTTGCTTATGCATTTCCCTGCCTTCAGGGGTGAAATTTAAAAAACTCCTGGTTTTTCCACACAAATTGTTGATAACTTCAAACGTTTCCTGTAAGTAAAAGTGGGTTAAAAGGTTGGTTTTTGGTATATTTGTTTGTTACAGAAATTGACAAAATTTTAACGAATTTAAGTATGAGCGAAGAGGTTAAAAGGAACAGTTATTCGGCTGACAGTATCCAGGCGCTGGAGGGGATGGAGCATGTGCGAATGCGTCCTTCCATGTATATTGGAGATACTGGGGTGAGAGGTCTGCACCACCTGGTTTATGAAGTGGTGGATAACTCTATCGATGAGGCGCTTGCCGGACATTGTGATGTTATCAAGGTTACTATTAATGAAGATAATTCGATCACTACAGAGGATAATGGTCGTGGTATCCCGGTGGATTTGCATAAAAAAGAAGGTGTTTCTGCCCTTGAGGTGGTAATGACCAAGATTGGGGCCGGGGGGAAATTTGATAAAGATTCGTATAAAGTTTCCGGTGGGTTGCACGGGGTAGGGGTGAGTTGTGTGAACGCTCTTTCCGATAACCTTAAAGCTACTGTTTACCGGGATGGCACTATCTGGGAGCAGGAGTATGAAAAAGGGAAGCCGGTGTATCCTGTGAGGTCTGTAGGAGAAACTACAGAAAACGGTACTATTGTGACCTTCAAGCCTGATGCCGGCATTTTCCAGCAAACCACAGAGTACAGCTATGAAACCCTTGCCAGCCGTATGAGGGAGCTGGCCTTTTTGAATAAAGGGATCAGGATCACTCTTACTGACAGAAGGAATAAAGATGAGAAAGGCGAATTTATTTCTGAGGAATTCCATTCCGAAGAAGGTCTTAAGGAATTCATCCAGTTCCTGGATGGGACCCGGGAGCCTATTATTAGCGAAGTGATCTCCATTGAAGGAGAGAAGAACGACATTCCTGTTGAGGTGGCTATGGTCTATAATACCTCGTTTAATGAGAACCTTCACTCGTATGTAAACAATATTAATACCCATGAGGGAGGAACGCATCTGGCAGGTTTCAGAAGGGGGTTGACTACCACGCTGAAGAAGTACGCCGATGCTTCGGGGTTGCTTGACAAATTAAAATTCGAGATTTCTGGAGACGATTTCCGGGAAGGACTTACCGCTATTGTTTCGGTGAAGGTCCAGGAGCCTCAGTTTGAAGGACAGACCAAGACCAAACTGGGGAATAGGGAAGTTACTTCTGCTGTGTCTCAGGCGGTTTCAGAAATGCTTGAGAATTATCTTGAGGAGAACCCGAATGATGCCAAAACGATTGTTCAAAAGGTGATCCTTGCTGCACAGGCAAGACATGCGGCCAAAAAGGCCCGTGAGATGGTGCAGCGTAAGACGGTAATGAGCGGAGGGGGACTTCCGGGGAAATTATCAGACTGTGCTTCGCAGGACCCGCAGGAAAGTGAAGTATTCCTTGTAGAGGGGGATTCTGCAGGTGGAACGGCTAAGCAAGGTCGGGACCGTCACTTCCAGGCCATTCTTCCTTTAAGGGGTAAAATCCTGAATGTGGAAAAGGCCATGAGCCACAAGGTTTTTGAAAACGAAGAGATCAAGAATATCTATACCGCCCTGGGGGTTACCATTGGGACAGAAGAAGACAGTAAAGCTTTGAATCTCTCTAAGCTGCGGTATCATAAGATCGTGATCATGTGTGATGCCGACGTGGATGGTAGTCACATTGCAACCCTTATCCTTACCTTCTTCTTTAGGTATATGAAGGAGCTTATAGAAGCCGGTCACGTGTATATCGCGACCCCTCCTCTTTATCTTGTAAAGAAGGGGCAGAAGAAACGTTATGCCTGGAGTAATAAGGAGCGGGATGAGATCGCCGATTCTTATAGCGGCGGTGTGAGTGTTCAGCGATACAAAGGTCTTGGAGAAATGAATGCCGAGCAGTTATGGGATACCACCATGAACCCGGAATTTCGTACCCTTCGCCAGGTCACTATTGATAACAGCGGCGAGGCTGACAGGATCTTCTCTATGCTCATGGGGGATGAAGTACCGCCAAGAAGGGAGTTTATCGAAAAGAACGCGATCTACGCGAATATCGACGCTTAACCTGTTTTTATTAAATTATTATAAACCCACAATGTTGTGGGTTTTTTCTTTGCCCAAAATCTAAATAATAAACCTATGAAAAAGAAATTCTTTTACCTGCTAATGATCATTGCAGTTTCTCCTTTAAGCGCCCAGGATAATCTGGGAAGGCTACTCGCCTCGGGGGTGGAGGACACCCGAACCTTTGCCGCCGATTATTTTCGTCCGGGGGCCGAGGCTTCCATGTATAACCTTTCTAGTGGCTGGTACCAGTCTGCCGAAGTTAAAGGGAAGCTCGGTTTTGAATTTTCCATCGTAGGAAGTGGCGCGGTAAATCTTGGGGAGCACCAGACTTTCCTGATGAATACCGCCGATTATCACAACCTCGAATTTGCTGATGGTTCTTCAGAAAAAGAAGTTGCCAGCCTTCTGGGGCACAACCTGGCTCCTGTAGAGGTGTATATGACATACGATACCCCATTGGGGACTGAGCGAACAAGCATTATGCTGCCCGAAGGCCTGGCTGCGGCCGGTGTGAATTTTGTTCCTTCCGCATTTCTGCAAGCCAGACTGGGAATTTTTAAGGGAACAGAGATAAAGGCGAGGTATTTTCCAAGAGTACAGTATGAGGATGTGGAGGCCGAGCTTTATGGAGCAGGTATTCAGCATGAAATTACCAGCTGGTTATTTCCTGTAGATATGCCCGTCGCCATATCAGGTATAGTGGCTTATACCAGGATGAACGGGTCCTATGATTTTACCCGTCAAAACTATGTGGAAGGGGAGAACCAGCGGGTTAAAACAGAAATGGATACCTGGCTTTTTTCAGGTATCGTTTCCACCAATCTTCCTGTAGTCAATTTTTATGGGGGGCTGGGGTATGTTTCCGGCTCTTCAAATACTGCGATGCTGGGGACTTATGTTGTTCGTGATGAACAAAGCGGGTACAAGATCGCTGAGGTGGAAGACCCGTTCACCCTTGATGACGAGATCGCGGGCATGAAGGCCAGTCTGGGAGTATCTTTGAAAATGGGATTTGTAAAGCTGCATGCAGACTATAGTTTTCAGGAATATGAAACCCTGTCTGCGGGCCTCCATTTTGGATTATAAAACCCTGGATCAAGATCGAGGAGCAGGTCTGCAGCGCTACAGCATCGATTGCGATTCTTGACGATTATTAAGAGCAGAAATGATATTCTTTTATCTGCATCTGCTTTGATAGAAATATTATTTTTAAGCCCGCTATACTTTTAGCGGGCTTTTTCTTTGATGTAATAAGCTTAGATGGTCCTGTTTTTTTGCTATTTTTACGATATAACCAAAAAAAAGCGCTGTGAATACCAGGATCCTGTTTTTATTGTCACTACTGTTTTTTGTTAATTCTGCGTCTTTTTCTCAGGAAGGTGAGGATGTGCGGCTTTTTGTAGGAGATATGCTAACCCTGGCCGGGAATTTTGCCCAGCCGGCAGCTGATGGAGCGGCGTACCAGGCCAGTGCCGGGTGGTTCAGTTCAGCCGCGGCCCTTGAGAAATGGGATGTGAGGCTTTCCATGCATGGGAATGCCCTTTTTGTTCCCGAAGATAGAAAGCAATTTAGCCTGTCTAATTCGATGCTCGAACTGCTGCAGATCGAAGGGGCTGACGCAGTACGCCTCCCTACCGCTTTTGGAAGTGGTACTGATGTTTATTTTGCAGGAGATATAACTTTTATAAACCCGGTTAACGGTGAGCAGGAAACGGCCAGTGTGAGGTTTAAGGGGTTAGATGGGATCAGCCTGGATTACGTACCGCACGCATTTCTGCAGGGGGCAGTTGGTTTGCCTTATGAATCAGAACTCACAATTAGGGGAATGCCTGAAGTCACTCTGGATGGAGTCACGGCCAGTACCTTTGGGATTGGCCTCAAGCATAGCCTGAACCAGTATTTCCGGTTCAATGATCCGGAAGGTTTTCGCCTGGCCCTTGCATTGGCCTACAGTGATTTTAATGTAGAGTATGGCTTTGAGGCTATAGAGGTGGATGACCTTCTTAGTATGGACGTAGTGAATGTTGATGCCGATCTTTGGATGGCAGAAGCCATTGGTTCTAAACGTTGGGGTTCTTTTGAGCTTTTTGCCGCTTTGGGAGCCACTAATTCCAGGTTCAATTATGAAATGGGTGGGGGAGGCCCGGCCCTGGGGGTCGTGAATGCAGAATTGCTGGCATTGGGGGATGCCGTTACCCAGTTCAAGGCAGATCTGGGCATGAATGTTTTTTTTGGTCCCTTTAGAATTAGTGCAATGGCTACGGGAGGGGATTTCTTTAATGCGAACCTGGGAATCCATATCCACATTTAAAGACGGCCTTTTGAAGATTTAGACTATAAAATCTCCTGCATAATTCGTAAATTCGCAAGACTATTAATTAAATTAAATAAATTATGAAAGTTACTATAGTAGGTGCAGGAGCCGTAGGGGCCAGTTGCGCAGAATACATTGCCATTAAAAATTTTGCTTCAGAAGTTGTGTTGATTGATATTAAAGAAAACTATGCTGAAGGAAAAGCAATGGACCTGATGCAAACAGCTTCTCTAATGGGGTTCGACACCAAAATATCAGGAAGCACAAATGATTATTCAAAAACAGCAAATTCAGATATTGCGGTGATCACCAGCGGAATTCCGCGTAAACCGGGTATGACCCGTGAAGAATTGATCGGGATCAATGCTGATATTGTGAAGTCGGTTTCTTCAAGTTTAATCGAGCACTCTCCTAACGTAACGATCATTGTGGTAAGTAACCCGATGGATACTATGACCTACCTGGTTCATAAAACGACCAACCTTCCAAAGAACAGGATCATAGGAATGGGGGGAGCCCTGGACAGCGCCCGATTCAAGTACAGGATCAGTGAGGCCCTGGATTGCCCTGCATCTGATGTGGACGGAATGGTAATAGGGGGACACAGCGATACCGGCATGGTGCCGTTGACAAGGCTTGCTACCCGTAACAGCGTACCGGTTTCTGAGTTCCTTTCCGGAGAGAGAGTTGATCAAATAGCCGAAGACACCAAAGTAGGAGGTGCTACTTTAACGAAAATGTTGGGTACCAGTGCATGGTATGCACCGGGGGCTGCTGTTTCTTCATTGGTACAGGCTATCGCCAATGACCAGAAGAAAATGTTCCCTTGTTCTGCATTGCTGGAAGGGGAATATGGATTGAACGATCTTTGCATTGGGGTGCCGGTAATCCTTGGTAAGAACGGGATAGAGAAGATTGTAGAGATCGAATTAAATGATGCCGAAAAGAACAAGCTCAAAGAAAGTTCTGAGGGAGTATCTAAAACAAATGGATTGCTCGATCTAAAGAAATAACTCTGGCTAACAGATTTAGGAATAGAAGAAGCTGTTTGAAAAAAATGAATTCTTAATAGTCTGTAGAAGCATTCTTGCTTTACAGGCTTTTTTCTCAGGTTAATTTCCGGTGAAAGGTAAAGCCGGAACAGGTTGAGGATCATGAATTCCTGGTAATTTCAAACAGCTTCTTTTTTATTTATAAAAGTTAAGGTTTTCAAAAAAAATTAATTGGGATTTCATGATTGAAAACCTATATTTGTCCGTTTTTAAAAATTGAACATAAATTAAAGAATAATGCAGAACAAGGGAATAATCAAGGTGTTCGCAATTTTATTTGGCTTGGTATGTATATACCAGTTATCATTTACTTTTATAGCCAATAGCATTGAAAATGACGCCGAAGCATTTGCAGAACAGAAAATTAATGAGAATGTTGAGAATTATGCTACCCTTCGGGAACGGGAGGAAAAAAGATTCCTGGATTCTATTGGGAACCAGGAAGTTTTTGCAGGCATAACTTATAACACGGCAAAAGATAAAGAGCTTAACAAAGGTCTGGATCTTAAGGGTGGTATCAACGTTATACTGCAAATTTCTGTAAAAGACATTCTAAGAGGGCTGGCTAACAATACCAATGACCCGGCTTTTAACC
>JBEPWW010000015.1:0-16295 GCA_041642215.1 Salinimicrobium sp.
CCCTTAACTCCATTCTTTTACCTGTGGTATTTGTTCCTGAAACCATGCTGGTTCAGGATGTACTTAATGTTTTGATCAAAAAAAGGAAGAGCATCGCGGTGGTCATTGACGAGTATGGTGGGACCAGCGGGATGATGACTGTAGAAGACATTGTGGAGGAGCTGGTTGGGGAGATCCAGGATGAGCACGATCCTATTTTGATGATCGAAGAGAAACTGGGGGAGAACCACTACCGGTTTTCTGCCAGGCAGGAAGTGGATTACCTTAATGAGGCCTATAAGCTGGGGATTCCCATCGGTGAGAATTATGAAACCCTTGGAGGGTATATAGTGAATCATACCGAGGAAATACCTGCCCAGGACGGTGTGGTGGAAATTGAGAATTTCACCTTTTACATCAAAGAAGTTTCCAATACAAAAATAGAGCTGGTGGAAGTGAAGGTAAGCCCGGCCGACTAATTTTTGTTTTTCCTAACATTTTGCAGATTATAAGTTTTTTAATATCCCTAAAAACATTATTTTCGCCCCCTATATTCTAGAATTAACACAATAACAAATGGCAGTATTAAATAAAATAAGGCAACGTTCAGTTTTCCTGATTATCATCATTGCATTGGCGCTTTTCGCCTTTGTTCTGGCCGACGTGATCCGTAATGGAGGAGCGACTTCGCAAAAATCCCAGAATACCATCGCGACTATTAATGGTAAAGATATTGAGCGGGAACAGTTTGCCAGGCAGGTAGAGGCTTATCAGCGAAATCTGGGGCCAAACGCCTCCTCTGCACAGGCAGTGAGCATGGTCTGGGATATGAATGTGCGACAGGCTCTTCTTGAGGAACAGTTCGAGGAGCTGGGGATACGAGTTGAGCAGGCCCAGGTGAAAGCCATGCTGAGACAGGAATTAGGGCAGGATCCTAATTTCACCAATGAAGCAGGGATGTTTGACGAAAGAAGATTGCGGGAATATGTTGCCAGTATAAAAGCTACCTCTCCACAGGCTTATCAACAATGGTTGGACTTTGAAAATTCAGTTGCCAAAGCTGCAAGGGAAGAGATCTATTTCAACATGGTGCGTGCCGGAGTTGGTGCTACGCTTACTGAAGGTGAGCAGGCTTATCGTTTTGCCAACGATAATGTTGATTTTAAATTTGTACAGTTGCCATATAGCTCGGTTCCTGATTCTGAAGTTGAGGTTTCGAAATCAGAGATCAGGGATTATGTTAAGAAAAACCCCAAGCGTTTCCGAACTGAGGAGACCAGGGATATTCGATATGTTCATTTTACTGAAACTGCCTCTGTTGAGGATGAAGCTGAAGTGAAAAAAGAAGTGGACGCTTTGCTTAAAGGAAAAGTAGAGTACAATGCTGTCACTAAAAGTAATGACACCTTACCCGGTTTTGGAGAAGTAGAGGATGTGGAAGCATTTGTGAATGAGCATTCAGATGTTAGGTATAGGAGTCGGTTCTTCTTTAAAAATAATCTGCCTGCCGCGCATGCAGAGGAGTTGTTCAATTTGAATGAAGGGCAGACTTATGGGCCATACAAGGATGGGAATACCTGGAAGGTGTCAAGAGTTGAGCAGGTGGCACAAATCCCCGATTCGGCTAAAGCGCGTCATATTTTAGTTTCTTTCCAGGGATCTCCTGTAGGACAGACGACCAGAAGTAAACAAGAGGCGAAACAGCTGGCAGATAGTATTGCTTCTGTAGCCAGAAACAACAAAACTAAATTTGCAGAACTGGCGGCTGAATTTTCAGCAGATGCTTCCAATAAGGATGACGCCGGGGAGCTGGGGATGTTCGCCCCGGGCACCATGGTTCCTGCTTTCAATGATTTCGTGTTTACAGCAAATACGGGTGACGTTGGAGTTGTTGAAACCCAGTTTGGTTACCACGTGATCCATGTTCAGGAGCAAAAAGAGAAGAAGCGTGCGGTGAAACTGGCTACCATTTCCCGAACCATAGAACCTTCAGAGAAATCTTTAAATGATCTGTTTACAGAGGTTAGTAAGTTTGAAATCGCTGCAGGTAGCGGGGATTTTGAGCAAATAGCCAGGGAAGGTAACAGGGATATTCGCCCGGTAAGGGAAATTGAAAGACTGGATGAGAACATACCCGGGATTGGAGCGCAAAGACGTATTATACAATGGGCTTTCGAGGATGGAACTGATGTAGGGAATACCAGAAGATTTGAGGTGAGAAATGGCTATGTTGTAGCGCAGGTTACCGGAAAACAAGAAGAAGGACTAAAGAGTGCCGAAGCAGCCTCCTCCACCGTTCTCCCTATACTTCAGCGACAAAAGAAAGCCGAGATCCTTAAGAGTCGTATCTCTGGAAATTCTCTTGATGCCATCGCGCAAAGCCAGGGAGTGGAAGTGCAGAATGCGAGTTCTGTAAACCGTAACAGTCCTACCCTGCCCGGTGCGGGTAGTGAGCCCGAAGTGGTTGGTGCTGCATTCGCCCTGGAAGAAGGGAAGATGAGTGAACCTATCGCAGGAAAGAAAGGAGTGTATGTGGTTGAGGTCCAGAATAAGCAAAGAGCTGCAGACCTTGACTCCTATAGGTCCTATGCTAACCGCGAAGCTTCGGCCCAGCGAACGACTATAGATACAGATGTTTTCACAGCTTTAAAAAATACGGCTGATATTGAAGACCATAGAGCGAAATTCTATTAGAGAACGCTTAATAAGATACAGTTATAAAAAAAGCCCTTTTTCAGAAAGGGCTTTTTTTATCTTCATGATTAAATGAGGACGCGGTTTTCCGGTGAACGGCTACTTTACCATTTCGCGATAATCCAAAATGGTGTCAAAACCTCTTCTTCGGAAGTATTCTTTGTCCGGTTGCTGTCCAGTGGCAAGGATAAAATCACCACCCCAACCGCCCAGGCTCTTGATGGCCCCGGGGTAATCAGGGAATAAATCGGTTTTTATCTTAGGTGTGTTGATCAGTTTGGATATCACCGTTTCATGGATCTCCAGGAGTAATTCGAATTCCTCAAGGGTTTCACATTCCAGCATGCTTTGAGTGATGCCGGAAATCTTCTCAATATCCCTTTTAAGCTTTTCTTTAGGTTGGCTGCGATAGTGCCGAATGGATTCTCTGCTGTTTTGTTTCCTGTTCAAATGAACGAAAAAAAGGTTGTTCTTAAATACAGGGTCGAAGTTGCTGGTGAAAATACTTCTGCTGTTCCCTTCAAGCTGGTAGGTAACAGGCTTGTCGCTACCGGCCACGGCAATATCATAACCACTGCCTCCAAAGGTTCTTTCCAGTAGGTTAAAAGCATCGATCTCAAACCACCGGGCGATATTATTTATGAGGGTTGAGGAAGTTCCCAATCCCCATTCCAGTGGAAAATCCAGTCTGCTGCTTACCTCAAACCCGTGTCCATTGCCGAATATTCCCGGATTCATCTGGTCAGCCTCTTTTAGGATAAGGAGTAGTTTTTTCTCGACCTCCTGCCGGGTAGTATGATTGAAAATATCATTTTCTGTAGATGAATTCCTGATATCCTGGAGGGTGAAGTTCGCCTGGAACCACTGTTTGCCCTGGTGATCTATGCTTTTCCAGGTGATCCCTGCTTCTTCAACAGGGATTACCCGAAGGCTCTGACCAAACCTGGTAGGTACTGCAAGGGCCATAGCGCCATCAAGAATGACATATTCCCCGGTTAGAAGAAGTTTGCCGTTACTGTGGAATTCCCTCATTTACTTCTCATTTTTTGCAGGGCCTCTTCAACAGAATTGTGAGATACACTATGGTCCTGGAAATAAGGAACCAGGATCTCCTTTTCGGCAGGGGTGGCCTGCAGTTGATTCAGGATATTCATGAGGTGCATCTTCATGTGCCCCTGCTGAATCCCTGTAGTGATAAGGGATTTTACCGCGGCGAAATTCTGCGCGAGTCCGGCCACTGCCACGATCTTCATTAATTCTTCGGCAGAAGGTTTTTGGAGGATCTCGAGAGCCACCTTTGAAAGCGGATGAAGGGCTGTCAGCCCCCCCACTGTTCCTAATGCCAGTGGGATCTCCATCCAAAACCTGAACTTACCGTCAATGACTTCAGCGTGGGTGAGGCTGGTGTATTGTCCGTCTTTTGAGGCATAGGCATGAATGCCTGCTTCTACTGCGCGAAAATCGTTCCCCGTAGCCAGCACCACGGCGTCTATGCCGTTCATGATGCCTTTGTTATGGGTGACAGCCCGGTAAGGCTCGACTTCAGCAATCTTTAAGGCTCTTACAAATTTTTCAGCGAAAGCCTTCCCCTCCAGGTCATGATCGGCCAGCTCGGTTACGGGGCAGGAAACCTCTGCCCGTACAATACATTCGGGCACGTAATTCGAAAGGATGCTCATCACGATCTCCAGATCTTTTTCTTCGGGAGTAAAGCTGTCATAGATTTCGGCTTCTGCTTTGAAGGTCCCGGCGAATTTTTCGAGACACGAATTGATGAAATTGGCACCCATGGAATCCCGGGTGTCAAAGGTGCAGTGTAATTGATAGTAGTTGGGAAGTGTAGCCGTTTTATCTTTTAGCTCAATTCCCAGGATGCCCCCGCCCCGCTTCTCCATATTACGGGTTAAGGGTGCCACCGAAGAAATGAGGGTAGGATAAACTTTATTAAAGAAATCCTGAAGTTTTTCCTTTTCGCCGGAATACATAAAATGTACCTGGCCAATTTTTTTGGTGTTGAGGACCCGGGCGGTAAATCCCCCGCGTTTGCCCCAGAATTTTGCCGCTTTACTGGCGGCTGCGATTACAGAACTTTCCTCAATGGCCATGGGTATGGCATAACGGTAGCCGTTGATGAAAAAATTTGGAGCTATTCCAAAAGGAAGGTAGTAATTGGATAAGGTGTTTTCTGTGAATTCCTCATGCAGTTGCTGAAGCTTACTGTCGGGATTCCAGTACTGCCGCAATATGTCCGGGGCTGAATTAGAATCCTTTAAATAGGTCTTGCTGAGCCATGCTATTTTCTCCTCTTTTTTTAGTCGGGAAAAGCCTGAAATAGGATCGATCATTATATGTCTGTTTGAAGGATCAAAGATACAACTACTGTATTTATTGACGAATTTTGATTGAATTTCTAAAGCTGAGAAATGCCGGGTCCAATCCCGGGTCAAAAAATGGAAGTTTTTTCGGGTCTTATTTTTTAACATCTTGTTATGATTTAACAGGAGAAAACCTGTTTTTTACCCGAAAATTTAGTAAACTTGGCAAACAAATTTTACTACCATAAATGAAGATATCTTTTAGGCTGCTGGCCTTTTTTTTAATAGCGAGCACGTTAACCTCTGCGCAACAAAAAGAAATAACCCTTGAAGAGATATGGAACGGTACCTTTAGACAGGAACGACTGGAATCCCTTCAATCCCTTAAGAATGGAAAAGAATATGTGGTTCTCAATCATGACCGCGATGCCGGCACCTCGGCTATAGATGTTTTTTCATACCAAACAGGTGAGAAGACCAGAACTCTGGTTAATAGTGCAGATATTCCCGAGGTCCAGAAATTCACCGGATTTGAATTCAGTGAAAATGAAAAAAAGCTTATCCTGGCCACAGAAGTCGAGTCGATATTTAGGAGATCCACACGTGGGATCTACTATGTGTATGACCTGCAATCGGGTAGTGTCGAAAAAATAAGTGAGGACAAGATCATGCAGCCCACCCTTTCTCCAGACAATGAGAAAGTGGCCTATGTCTATGAAAATAATATTTACATCAGGGATCTTAATTCCGGGGAAGTGACCCAGGTAACCAGTGATGGCAGGAAAAACGAGATCATCAATGGGGTGACTGACTGGGTATATGAGGAGGAATTTTCTGTAGTGCAGGCCTTCAAATGGAATAAAACAGGGGAGAAGATCGCCTTTTTGAAATTTGATGAGTCTGAAGTGCCCGAATTTTCAATGGATGTTTACGGGCAGGACCTTTACCAGACCCAAACAACCTTTAAGTATCCCAAGGCAGGTGAAAAAAACGCCGAGGTGTCCCTTCATATGTATGACGTTGCCGGAAACACGATCTCAGATATGGAATTAGGGAATTACAACGATTTTTACATCCCTCGCATAAAATGGACCAATGACGCCTCCTTACTGAGCGTGCAGGTGCTTAACAGGCATCAGAACGTGCTGGATCTTATTTTTGTGGATGCCCGAACCGGGCAGGCAAATGTGGTGTTGAATGAAACCGATGACGCCTATGTGGATGTGACAGATAACCTTACATTCCTTGATGATAACAGCTTTATCTGGACCAGTGAACAGGACGGCTGGAACCACATCTATCATTACGATCGTTCAGGAAAATTGAAAAAGCAGTTAACCGAAGGTCAGTGGGAAGTCACCCGCTACTACGGATATGATCCCGGTTCCCGCAAGATCTTTTACCAAAGTACAGAGAACGGAAGCATCAACAGGGATATTTATTCCATAGGGTTAAATGGAAGGAACAAAAAACGCCTGACAGAAAAGACCGGAAATAACAGCGCAGATTTCAGTGCGGACTATACGTATTTCATCAATGCCCACACCAGTGCCACCACGCCGCCGGAATATACCCTGCACCAGGCTAAAAATGGGAAGCTGGTAAGGGAGATCAAGGACAATACTCAATTGTTGGAGCAGATCGCTGAATATGGTTTCTCACCAAAAGAATATTCCACTATCAACGTGAACGGGAATGATCTCAATATGTGGATGGTCAGACCAAAGGATTTTGATGCCAAAAAGCAATATCCTCTGTTTATGTTCCAGTATTCGGGTCCCGGCTCCCAATCTGTCTCCAATACGTTTTATAACACGAATGATTACTGGTACCAGCTCCTGGCAAATGAAGGTTATATCATTGTGGCCGTTGATCCAAGAGGAACAGGCTTCAAGGGTGCCGATTTTAAGAAGGTAACCCAGAAGGAGCTTGGAAAATATGAGGTGGAAGATATCATCCAGTCTGCAAAGCAACTTGGGGAGCGTTCTTATATAGATGCAGAAAGGATTGGTATCTGGGGATGGAGTTATGGAGGTTTCATGTCTTCTAATGCCATCTTAAAAGGTAATGACACCTTCAAAATGGCTATAGCCGTTGCTCCGGTTACCAGCTGGAGATTCTATGATACGATCTATACCGAACGATATATGACCACGCCGCAGGAGAACCCCTCTGGATATGATGATAATTCTCCTATAAATCACGTGGAAAAGCTAAAAGGAGCCTATCTTCTGGTTCACGGAACCGGGGACGACAACGTTCATGTGCAGAATACCATGCGTATGATAGAGGCTCTTGTGCAGGAGAACAAGCAGTTCGACTGGGCTATCTATCCCGATAAGGACCACGGGATCTACGGTGGTAACACACGATTGCACCTTTACACGCTAATGACCAATTTTATAAAAGAAAACCTTTAAAATAATAAAATCAGATAAATGGCAAATACAGCACCCGCACCAGATCAAAAAGAATTATTCGGGCATCCCGTTGGATTGTATATTTTATTTTTCACAGAGATGTGGGAGCGTTTCTCCTACTATGGAATGCGCGCCATCCTTGTGTTATACCTTGTTAGTGCCACTACAGACGGTAATGCCGGACTGGGGTGGACTCAGGCAGATGCTCTGGTCCTTTACGGCTGGTACACGATGCTGGTTTATGTCGTCTCTATCCCCGGAGGTATCCTGGCCGATAAGGTCTTTGGGCAGAAGAAAGCCGTTCTTATAGGAGGGATCATCCTGGTAGCAGGTCATACTATCCTGGCCATAGAGGAGATGTGGGCTTTTTACACCGGTCTGGGACTCATCATTGCCGGGGTAGGTTTATTAAAACCAAACATCTCCACGATGGTGGGAGGTTTGTATCGGGAAGGCGATATTAGAAGAGACAAAGGATTCACTATTTTCTATATCGGGATCAACCTTGGGGCATTCCTGGCGAGTTTGATCGTAGGCACAGTAGGGGAAGTCTATGGATGGCACTACGGTTTTGGGCTGGCAGGTATCGCTATGGCGCTTGGACTGCTGGTTTATTTATGGGGACAGAAATACCTTACCAATGTTGGGAACCTGCTTTCTAAAGCAGAAAGGGATGAAGGAGCTTCCCTTGGAAGCCTTTTTACCGATCTTTTCAAGTCCACCCCACAGCTGATCGTAACCCTTGTCCTTTTCGTGGCTTCCCTTTACGGAATGTTCGCATTGGGAATAGGATATGGTTTATTATTCATTTTTCTAACCCTTGTGGTGGCTATGATGATGATGGTTTATAAAGACCTTACTACCCAGGTTATGAAAGACAGGTATGTGGTAATGTTGCTTTCTTTTATCCTGGTGATCGTTTTCTGGGGTGCTTTTGAGCAGGCCGGAGGGCTAATGAACATTTATGCTTTTGAAAAGACAGACCGAACCATACCTTTTGAACTTCCATGGGGAATTGGAGCAGAGGTGCCCGCCTCCTGGTTCCAGTCGTTGAATGCGTTGTTTATCATTATGTTTGGGGTACTGGTGGCTAATTTCTGGGCCAAAAGAAAACTTAAGAGCAAAGAAGCTTCCTCTATCTTCAAAATGGCAATTGGGGTGATCATTATGGGGCTTGGGTTCATATTCATGGTATTTGCTTCTCTGCAGTTCGAGGCACAGGGAGCTTCAGCGATGTACTGGTTGGTTCTGGCTTACCTGTTGCACACCATAGGGGAGCTGTGTACCTCTCCGGTGGCTCTTTCTTTCATTACCAAACTTTCTCCCGTTAAATACGCTTCCCTGATGATGGGGGTATATTTTGCCGCTACAGGTTTAGGTAATAAAGTGGCAGGAGAAGTGGGTGCATTTGCGGCAGAAGCCGGAGATATCGCCACCTTTACGGGAATTACGATCTTTACCGTAACCTTTGCAGGTATCGTCCTGCTCATGCTTAAGCCTCTGAAAAGACTTACTCATGGCGCCGAGGAAAACGAAAGGGAGCTGCCACAACAGGAAAACTTTGAGTTGGGTGATGAGGACCTTGTGGAGAAAGAAGAATATAAGCGTAAAAAATAATGTCGGCTGCAGCAGTACGGGGAGGACAGGATTTTTTTAAATCCAATGTCCTCGGCCACCCGGCCGGACTGTTTGTCCTTTTTTTCACAGAAATGTGGGAGCGCTTTTCTTTTTATGGAATGCGCGTACTGCTCGTCAACTTTCTAACCATGGCCATAGTGGGGGTGGATAACCCCGGCTGGGGCTGGTCTATGGAGAATGCCGGAGCCCTTTTTGGGACCTATGCCGGCCTGCTCTATCTTACTCCGATCGTGGGCGGTCTAATCGCCGATAAATTCACCGGCTACAGATGGGCTGTTATTATTGGTTCTGTGGTTATGACCCTGGGTCATGCCTCTATGGCAATGGAAACAGAATTCTCACTGTATTTCGGTCTGGGTTTGCTGGTTATTGGGACCGGTTTTTTTAAACCCAGTATTACCTCCATCATTTCAGAAATGTATGAAGGGAAACCAGGCAAAAAAGATGGTGCCTATACCATCTTTTACATGGGGGTGAATGCAGGAGCTTTTTTTGGGATGATGTTATGCGGCTATCTTGCCGAAAAGGTGGGGTGGAGTTGGGGTTTTGGCCTCGCCGGAATCTTTATGCTGCTGGGGACCCTGCAGTTTTGGCTGGCAAAACCGCTCTTTGGTGATATTGGCGGAGTTCCCGATAAGAAGAAAGAAGAGGAGCTGGTAGAAGAGGAAGAGGAGAAAGGAATAAAGGATCATAGCCATAACCCTTTTACGCTGCTGGATAAGGTCCTGGTTGCGGCTGCCTCTGCGATCGGGTTTATTTATCTCATCAACGACCCGCTTTCCCGAATCGCCGATCTTAATCTGTTGCCCGCAGTAATGCCCTTTGATTTTAAGGGAGAACCGTTTTCAGGTCCACTGGGTATGGCCATCATTGGTCTCCTTCTGTTCCTCATCCTGGTGGTCTCAAGATTGGCGCGTTATGCAAAAATCGTCAGAGACCGGTTGATCGCGGTGGTCATCTTTGCTTTTTTCACTGTTTTCTTCTGGATGTCTTTCGAGCAGGGGGCTTCTTCCCTTATCGTGTTTGCAAGGGATTCCGTCGACCGGGAATTGATCGGGACTTCTGCTACGGTATTTAACATCATAAATGCACTTTTAACAGTGGTACCTTTAATGATCATCACCTGGGTATTGTTCCTCTTGTGGAAGAGGACCTTTAACCAGATCCCCGGCTCCAATATTGTATTGGGGTTATGTTTCGCCGGTATATGGGGGATCGTACTTTGGATGCTGACCAGGGAATTTTCCGGAGATGCCACCGAGATCACGGTGTCCTGGTTCAGTATCTTAAACTCTTTCTTTATTATTGTTTTTGCCTCTTTCTTTTCTAAATGGTGGGAGAGTAAGTATAATCCTTCTGCAGCCTGGAAATATAGTTTTGGCCTTATTCTTCTGGGAATCGGTTTTGGACTGCTTGCCTTTGGTTCAGGGAATCTGGCTGAAGGTGCCAAAGTGAGTATGGTATGGCTGATACTGGCATACCTTTTCCATACCCTGGGGGAATTATGCCTGTCGCCACTTGGCCTCTCCTATGTGAGTAAATTGGTGCCTGCAAGGATGATCGCCTTTATGTTTGGGATGTGGTACCTGGCTATTGCTATTGGTAACAAACTTGCCGGCTCATTCGGGGGAATGATAGATGAGGTGACGGAAAGATACGACCTTTCTACCTTCTTTTTGATCTTCACCATTATTCCAATAGGGGCGGGGTTATTGATAGCGATGCTCAATCCGCTTCTCAAAAAACTGATGCACGGGGTCAGGTAATTCCTAAAAAAGAATTAAGAAGGCCTGCTTTAAAACACATTTTCCTTACTTTTGGGAATACTTTTTGGAACAGAAAGAGAAAATAATTATGCAGAGAATCTTCCTCAGCCTTATTTTGATCCTGGGAACTATGGTTGTTCAGGCGCAGGAAATTGAGTGGATGTCCATGAATGAAGCGCTAAAGGCTCAGAAAGAGGATCCCAAAAAGATCTTTATGGATGCCTATACCACCTGGTGTGGGCCCTGCAAACTACTGGATCGTAACACTTTTTCCAATGAGGATGTAGTGGCCTATATCAATGAAAACTATTACGCGGTAAAATTCAATGCCGAAGGGACCGAGGTTATTAATTACCGGGACCACACTTTTAAAAATCCCAATTATGACCCCTCCAGAAAAGGTCGTAACAGTCAGCATACCTTTGCTTCTGCAATGAAAATTTCGGGATATCCGAGCCTGGTATTCTTTGATGAATCTGGAAATCTTATAGGGCCTGTCATGGGATACCGTACCCCTCGTCAATTGGAGGTTCTCCTCAAACTTTTTGTGGGAGAAGATTACAAGAAAGTGGACTCCCCGGAAGCATGGAAAGAGTATGAGTCCAACTTCACGAACGAATTCAAAAACTAAACAGGCTGCTTTTTTTATTTTATGATGCGGGCGCCTTTCTCACTGGTATCGTGGAAGGGGATGCCTTTAAGGTTGCCTGACTTTTTCCATCGCTTAACATAACTCTTATAATTATTCCCATCTGCGATGAGTAAAGCAGGCTGCAGGTCATTGATTAACCTGTCCAGGTTTACCTTTGGGGAGCCGGTTAAAAGGACGAAGTTTGGTGTCAACTGTTGGTGGTAGATCCCTGTGCTATCTATTACGAGAAGAATCTGTTCGTCAATTTTATACAGGTATTCCCTTGGTCGTGTTTCGAATTCTCTTAGGTTCTCTCCTGCAAAAAAATCTTTTACAGGGCTGGTGGCAAGAGGGGCAGTGCTTAAAGTATGGGATATCCTGAGTACAGACTCCTTTTTATAACCCAGGATCGTATGCCTTGGCTTATGAAAGATAATGAATTCGTTTTTCCTGGCCTGAGTGGCTTCAAAAATGAACAGGAACTGAAGGGTAGCTATGGCAGATAATAAATATATAAGATTTTTGGCTTTGTAGGCGCTCCATGTCTTATAAGCTGCGATAAGGACGAGATAACATCCCAGGACCTGGAGCAGGCTTAGAGAAGTGTTCTCAAGCAGGAAATCTTCCCTTCTGGCGATCCAGGCTACAAATGAGTTTAACCCCTCTATGATCTGGTTGTAGATGTCTGCTACAATGGAGGGAAGATAGTCGGCCAGGGAAAGCAGGATCACCAGGATACCCATGGCCAGTATGAAGCCCAGGAAAGGCAGGATGACCAGGTTCGAAAGGAAAAATAAACCCGGGAACTGGTGAAAGTAAAAAAGACTTAAAGGCAGGACTCCGGCTTGCGCAGCGATGGTGACACTGAGGATGCCCCAGAAGTATTTCAGAATTTTGTTTTTGGGTTCCAGGATGTTGTAAATAAGGGGCTGAAAAAGGATAATGGAAATTACTGCCAGATAGCTTAACTGGAAGCCCACTTCAAATAGGAACTGGGGTCTCAGCAATACCAGTAACATAAGGGAAAGAAAGACAGAATTCATGACACTGGTGCGTCTTTTGATCTGCATGCCCACGGCTATAAAGCTAAACATGGTCACTGCCCTAACAACCGAAGGTGAAAGGCCTGCCAGTACCGCAAATCCCCAAAGTAAGACGATCACCAGGACCATCTTGAGAATTTTACCGCCAGGGCTCCTTTCCAGAGGTGAAAAGATTCGGTGTAACAGTAGGAGAATGATCCCTACGTGTAATCCGGAGACCGCGAGAATGTGAATGGCGCCGGCAGCGCTGAAATTGCGGTAAGTCTCTGGAGAAATATCCTGTCGTTGGCCCAGGAGCAGGGCCTGTATTATTGCCAGTTCTTCTCGGTCAAAATTGTTCTTTCTGAGATCTGTCACGATCTGTGTTCGTATTTCCTCGGCCAGGGAAGCCGGTCCTGCAACTTTTCCGATCTTTGCTATTTCTTCTTTCCCAGGATTTATCTGCCTCATTACCCCACGATTTCCCATAAAGCGGCGGTAGTCGAACTGGTGAGGATTTCTCGATGAAGGAATTTCATTGATCGGGGTGGCAACCAGTAATCTTTCTCCTGTTGCCGGAGAAGTTTCTGTGCTGTCCCGGGAGAACAGCAGTAGGATGCTTCCATGGGAAGATCTGTTGTTGACGGCTTCCACTTCTGCGATGAATTTATCGTTATAAAGGTCTGGCTTGAGCCCTTCGGTTATCCTTATCTGCAGGACCGACCTCTCCTCCAAAGGGATTGTGTGAATATAGTGTCGTGGCTGGTTTTCGGGAAGCTGAAGCTGGGTGGTAAGCATTCCTGTTAAGAAGAACAGGGAATAGGCCAGGATGCCAAACACCGGGTCCTCAAAAAGGCTTTTTCGGGTATATGTGTACCTAAGGATAAAAATTATGCATAGGAGAGCTGTGAGGGCGAGGATGTGTAAGAGGGAAATAGGGATGTAGAATCCAGCAAGAACCCCCAGGAGGAGCGTTAGCGTGAGTTTAATGAAGGGAGAGTTCAGGTGTTTCATAATCAAGGCCTTAGCCAAGATATGAAATTATTCTATACGCCGGGCCATCACAAAATTCTGCTGCCAGTAATTTTCATTTAAAGATGATATGATCACTCCGCGGGAGGTGGAGGAGTGGATGAACATTAATTCCCCTCCCTTTTTTTCCACAACCAGGCCAACATGGTTGATGACCTTTGTGTTCTTGTTGGTCTCAAAGAACAGTAAATCCCCGGGTCCCACTTCCTTTAATTTTAGCCTGCTGCCTTGCAGGGCCATATCCCTGGCTGTTCTTGGCAGGCTTATATCCTCTTCCAGAAAGGCGGTAAGAATAAGACCTGAGCAGTCCATACCCTTTCGGGAAATGCCGCCGTATCTATACCGTGTCCCGAGAAAATCCATGGCCTTACCTGTGGCCTTTATGTGATGCACGTTCTCAGTCCCGCCGCTGGGATGATCGGTGATTTTGCTTTTGTTCTCCTGAAAATTTTTTCTTGAGCTGCCGCAGGAGGTCACCCCGGCCGCTATAAAGAAAAGGAATACAATCTTAATTAATGCTTTCATGAGTGTTGGGTGGCAGAAATGGTTTTGTAGATCAATTTAGCAGTTTTTTCGCTGGCTCCGATACCCCCGAGCTTTTGTTCCAGTTCATAGTAATCTGAAAATATCTTTTCCCGATTCTCTTTCGTGAGTATGTTTTGAAGTTCCCTCCTGAGGTTCTTTTTATTGAAATCTGACTGAATGAGTTCGGTTACCACCTTACGGTCCATAATAAGATTGACCAGGGAGATATAATCCAGGTTCACTATGGCTTTGGCGATCCTGTAAGAAATAAAACTTCCTTTGTAACAAACCACCTGGGGCACTTTGAAAAGGGCGGTTTCCAGGGTCGCGGTTCCAGAGGTCACCAACGCTGCCTGGGAAACGCTCAGGACATCATAGGTCTTGTTCATCACCAGGTTCACATTGGTCTTTTTGATAAATGGCGCGTAAAATTCCTTTTCCTGACTGGGTGCTCCTGCAATTACGAACTGATAATCTTTAAAATCCCGGGTTATGCTTAGCATGATCTCGAGCATTTTGGTGATCTCCTGTTTTCGGCTTCCCGGCAATAAAGCGATAATCGGGCGACCATCGAGCTTGTTCTCTTTTCGGAATTGCTCAATATCTGCCGGTGGCCTGTTGGCAATGGCATCAATAAGCGGATGTCCCACAAAATGCACATCGAATTTATGTTTTTGCTCGTAAAAATCTTTTTCAAAAGGCAGGATCACATACATCTTATCAATATCCCTTTGGATATCCTTGATCCTGTTTTCTTTCCAGGCCCAGATCTGAGGAGATATATAGAAGTGGGTCCTAAAGCCTTCTTTTCGGGCCCATTTGGCGATCCTCAAGTTGAAACCCGGATAATCTACGAAGATGATCACATCTGGTCGATAGCTTGAAATATCCTTCTTGCAAAATGAAATGTTGGTAAGTATGGTTCGAAGGTTCAACAAAACTTCCAGGAAACCCATGAAGGCCAGGTCGCGATAATGTTTTACCAGGGTACCACCCTGCTGCTGCATAAGATCCCCTCCCCAGAACCTGAAATCGGCTCCGGGGTCAGTCTTCTTCAGGGCTTTCATGAGATTGGCTGCGTGGAGGTCTCCTGAAGCTTCGCCCGCAATGATGTAATACTTCATATTTAAACGAACTTAAGAACGGCAATAAATAATGCCGCAAGAATGGTGGCCATTAAAACCCCGCGTGCGCGGTAAGGCTTTTCTTTTTTCAGAAATACAAAAAAAGGCAGGAAATTCAAAATGGCACCAGCTGTTATTACCGTACCCATAAAATCACCTTCCACAGCTTCCCTGATGGTTTCGATCACTCCCAGATCTGAAAATATGAGGATGTAAAACATGATTCCCGTTATATTGGCGGCAATACCTGTAAGGAACCCGATGAGAATTTCTTTCTTAATCATTTAGATTCCATTTGTTAAGATCACTCAGGAAATGGTGTGCCGTAAGGTCAAATTGTACCGGCACCACCGAGACGTATCCCTGGGAAAGGGCATATTCATCACTATCCTCGCCTTCGTCTTCATTGACAAATCTTCCGGATAGCCAGTAATAATCACGGCCCTGCGGATTGGTACGTTTATCAAATTCTTCCTCCCAGTGGGCGGTCGCCTGCCGGCAAACTTTGATGCCTTTGATCTCAGACTCTTTTAATTTGGGGAGGTTGACATTAAGGACCACGCCTTTGGGCAGGCCATTCTTAAGAACATTACGGGTAATGATCCTTACAAATTTCTTAGTGGGTTCAAAATCGGCGTTCAGGGAATAATCCAGCAGGGAGAAACCTATTGCGGGGATTCCTTCTATGCCGGCTTCTACTGCGGCGCTCATGGTGCCCGAGTAGATCACGTTGATCGAGGAATTGGATCCATGGTTGATGCCGCTTACGCATAAGTCTGGTTTACGGTGCAGGATCTCCTGGGTGGCGATCTTGACACAATCTGCAGGTGTGCCCGAGCAGCTGTATTCCTTGTGTTTATAGGTTTCCTTCACGGTAACCTGGTCGCAGAAGAGGGTGTCGCTAATGGTGATGGCATGCCCCATGCCACTTTGTGGACTATCGGGGGCCACCACGACCACATCCCCTAATTTTTTCATTACATCAATGAGTGCTCTGATGCCCGGAGCTGTTATTCCATCGTCATTTGTTACCAGTATGAGTGGTTTGTCTTGAGACATTTCTTTAAGTTTTTTATAGCTGCTAAAATAAAGTAATTTCCTGAGGAAAACCTTATATTCGTAGTTTAACAGGTTAATGAAGCCCCCGTT